>JBEBUJ010000146.1:0-3015 GCA_040393365.1 Leucobacter denitrificans | reverse complement strand
CTCGACATCGCTGCCGGGGGTGGCGGCGGCGGTCTGCCCACCGCCCGCGATCCATGCATCCACGCAGGCGACAGGATCCACCGACGCCGCGCGCTCGATCGCCGACGCAGTGAGCTCGCTCATGACTGCGTAGAGGTCATCGCGCATCGCGGCCCTGGCGAGCGAGCTCCACCTGTCGTCCTGCGGCAGAGCCGTCACTCTCGCAAGCAGCTCGTCGATGTGCACCCGCGACGAAACAGCAAAGTAGACGCCCGCGACCTTTTCGATATCCCAATCCCGAACCCGCGACTGTTCGATAATGTCGAGCAGTGCGAGCGAATCGAGGAGTCCGGCTCCTCGCAGCGCGAGTTGCTCAGGCACCCCGGCTGCCATGAAGGCCTCCTTGTCTGCATCAAAGCGATCGCGCTCATGCCCCTGCTGCAGCAACCCGAGCTGCGGAACGAGTTGCGACACCGACTCGGCAAACGACTCGACCTCAGCCCCGATGTCAATGGATTCAGACCGGTGCTGCACGAACCACCGCGTTGCACGATCGAGCAACCGGCGAAACGTGAGATAGAGCTTCGTCTGCACCTCAGTGGATACAACATTGTCTGTCGCCTCGACCTGTTCGACGAAGCCGCGCAGGTCGAAGATCTCGCGTGCGGCCACATAGGCGAGGGCGATCTGCTCACTCGTCGCACCGGTTTCGTCGGCGGCACGGTAGGCGAAGGTGATACCTCCGCGATTCACCATAGAGTTCACAACCGAGTTGACGATGATCTCGCTCCGCAGCGGGTGCCCAGCGAGGTCATCCCCATACGTCTCACGAATCTGCGCCGGAAAGTACTCCGCCATCGTGCGCTCAAACCAGCGGTCAGCGGCGAGCGCGGTCGTCGCGAGATCTGCCTTCAGCGCGAGTTTCGCGTACGCGATGAGCACGGCGAACTCGGGCCTGGTGAGCCCGCGGTGACCCGCGATGCGATCCTGAACCTCTGAAATGCTCGGGAGTCCTTCGAGCTCCCGGTCGAGTTCGTCACGCCCTTCAAGCCACTCCATGAGCCGCTCATGCGACGGAAGCATCTCGGTCGCGTTGGCACGAGAGTTACCCAGCAGCACATTCTGCTCGTAGTTGTCGCGCAACACCTGCACCCCGACGTCCTCGGTCATCGAGTGCAGCAGTTCGTTGCGAGCGTCACGGCTGAGGCGGCCATCGCGTTCCGCAGCGCCGAGCAGGATCTTGATGTTGACCTCCCGGTCGGAGGTACCCACGCCCGCAGAGTTGTCGATCGCGTCGGTGTTGATCCGCACCCCGTGCATGGCGGCCTCGATGCGACCGTGTTGGCTCACGCCCAGGTTGCCGCCTTCGCCCACCACGCGCACGCGCAGCTCGTTCCCGTTCACCCGCACGGCGTCGTTTCCGCGATCTCCGATGTCGGCGTGCGCTTCGGTGCTCGCCTTGATGTAGGTGCCGATCGCGCCGTTCCAGAGTAGATCGACTGGCGCGAGTAACACCGCGCGCTTCAGCTCGGCCGGTGTGAGCGAGTCGACACTCGAATCGAGTCCCAGAGCCTCCCGCATTTCGTCACTCACCTTGATCGACTTTGCGGTGAGCGGGAACACCCCGCCTCCCGCCGAGATGAGCGACTTGTCAAAGTCGTCCCAGCTTGACCCCGGGGTATCGAACAGGCGCTGGCGCTCGACAAAGGTCGCCGCCGCGTCAGGCGTTGGATCGACAAAGACGTGCCGATGGTCAAACGCAGCGACGAGCCGAATGTGCTCTGAGCGCAGCATGCCATTGCCGAACACGTCGCCCGACATGTCGCCGATGCCAACCACAGTGAAGTCCTCGCTCTGAGTATCGTGCCCCATCTCTCGGAAGTGCCGCTTCACCGATTCCCACGCGCCACGCGCCGTGATGCCCATGCCCTTGTGGTCGTATCCGGCCGATCCACCAGAGGCGAAGGCGTCATCAAGCCAGAACCCATACTCAGCCGAGATACCGTTCGCGATATCTGAGAACGACGCTGTGCCCTTATCCGCCGCGACCACGAGATAGGAGTCGTCACCGTCATGTCGCACTACGCGCTCTGGCGGCGCCACCTCGCTTCCGACCCGGTTGTCGGTGATGTCGAGCAGCCCCCTGATGAACGTGCGGTAGGCGGCTTTTCCGCCCTCGAGCCATGCGGATCGATCCGCCGGATCGGGGAGCCGCTTCGCGACGAAGCCGCCCTTCGACCCGGTGGGCACAATCACGGCGTTCTTCACCATCTGCGCCTTCACGAGTCCAAGCACCTCGGTGCGGAAGTCTTCGCGTCGATCGCTCCAGCGCAGGCCGCCGCGGGCAATTGCGCCGAACCGCAAGTGCACGCCCTCCACCTCTGGCGAGTACACCCAGATCTCTGCCATCGGGTGCGGTTTCGGCAAGCCCGGTATCGCCGCGCAGTCGAGCTTCATCGACACCCACGGCTTCGGTTCACCGTGCTCGTCTCGCTGGAAGAAGTTCGTGCGCCACGTGGCGTCAATGATGCTGATGAATGAGCGCAAGATGCGGTCCTGGTCGAGGCTCGCCACCTGTTCGAGTTGTTCCTCAAGCGACGCGCGCATACCGCGTGTGTGTTCGATTCGGTCACCAGCGAGGTCGGGATCGAAGCGGTGCTCAAAGAGCCGCACGATGTCTGCCGCGATGCCGGGGTGAGCGATAAGCGCTTGGTCGATGTACTCCACCGAGAACGCCGACCCGATCTGCCGCAGGTACATCGCGATGGCGCGGAGAATCACGATGCGCCTCCACGAGAGCCCTCCGAACAGCACCAGCGCGTTCAGGCTGTCACTCTCGGCTGCTCCAGTCCACACGGCCGCGAAGGCCTGCTCGAACTCGGCGCCCCACTCGGGGTCGTTCCAATCCTCGTGGGGGGAGGCCGTCAGGCCAAAGTCAGAGATGTAGTGCGTCTCGCCGCTCGCGAGCGTCAGCGCATATGGGCGTTCGTCGACCACGTCGACGCCAAGGTTCGTGAGGATCGGCAGCACGCGCGT
>JBEBUJ010000145.1:0-3073 GCA_040393365.1 Leucobacter denitrificans | reverse complement strand
TCGCGAGATCGCGAATGTTCGCTCCGATCGGCTTGCGAATATCGACGATGCCAACGCCATCGGGTCCGCACACCAGCTTGTCCATGTAGAAGACAGCGGAGGGATCGTACATGCTTCCGCGATCCGCCACGGCGATTACCGAGAGTGCTCCGGGGCGCCCCTCGGCCGTGAGCCGGGTGCCGTCGATGGGGTCAACCGCGACATCGCAGTCAGCACCAAGGCCGTTGCCTACGACCTCACCGTTGTACAGCCACGGGGCGTCGTCTTTTTCGCCCTCACCAATCACCACTGTGCCGTTCATATTTACGGTTGAAAGGAAGCGGCGCATCGCATCGACGGCAGCACCGTCGGCAGCGTTCTTGTCGCCACGCCCAATCCACGGAGTCGCACGCATCGCGGCCGCCTCAGTGGCTCGCACGAGCTCCATCGCGAGGTTACGGTCGGGCTGCCAATCGCCGAGCGAAGAAGGTTCAGTCATGACACACAGACTACCGCGTAGACTGGGGTGGCCGCAGACACAAGAGCCAAGGAGCCCATATGCCAGTCGCAACCCCGGAACAGTACGCAGCAATGCTCGACGCAGCCAAGAACGGCGGCTTCGCATTCCCCGCGGTCAACGTTTCGAGTTCGCAGACTATCAATGCCGCAATCCAGGGGTTCGCAGAGGCGGGTTCCGACGGCATCCTCCAGGTGAGCTTCGGTGGCGCAGACTACTTCGCTGGTCACACCGTGCAGAACCGCGTAGGCGGCGCGATCGCTTTCGCAAAATACGCCGAAGAGGTAGCAAAGGCGTACGGCGTCACCGTTGCACTGCACACCGACCACTGCCCCAAGCAGCACCTCGACAATTTCGTGCTCCCGCTCGTAGCTGCGAGCGAAGAGCGGATCAAGGAGGGAGGACTCCCCTTCTTCCAGTCGCACATGTGGGACGGGTCGGCAGTTCCACTCACTGAAAATCTCGAGATCGCCAAAGACCTACTCCCGCGCCTTGCTGCCGCGGGTATCATCCTCGAGGTTGAGATCGGCGTTGTGGGTGGCGAGGAAGACGGCATCACCCACGAGATCAACGATCAGCTCTACACCACCCTCGAAGACGCGATCGCGACGGTCGAGGCGCTCGGACTCGGCGAACAGGGTCGGTACCTCACGGCCCTCACCTTCGGGAACGTGCACGGCGTGTACAAGCCAGGTGGGGTCAAGCTTCGCCCAGAACTCCTTGCAGAGATTCAGTCGGGCCTCGCCGCGAAGTACGGCACCGGCGAAAAGCCACTCGACCTCGTGTTCCATGGTGGATCGGGATCGACAGCCGAGGAGATCGCCGAGGCGGTTCGCAATGGTGTCATCAAGATGAACATCGACACCGACACTCAGTACGCGTTCACTCGCCCGGTAGTCGACTACATGCTGAAGAACTACGACGGCGTGCTCAAGATCGATGGAGAAGTCGGCAACAAGAAGACCTACGATCCACGTGCCTGGGGCAAGCAGGCAGAAAACAGCATGGCCGCGCGTATTGCGCTGGCCGCGGAGCAGCTCGGGTCTGCCGGGAAGTCTGTGAGCGCCTAGTGGCAACTGAGCACGAGAACGATAACCGCCCCAAGCCGGAGTATGGAGAATACGCTCCTGAGGGTTGGGAGTGGAAGCCCGAGGGCGCAGAAGAGACGGGCGGGACCAGCGACACCGTGTCACCCGTCGAGGGCGTTGGAAATTCGGCACCCGCACACGCACCGCTCGGCACTACAGGCTCAACAACTGTGCCGGGTGTGCCGCACAACCTGGGAGTAGGTTCGGCGCTGCCGCCTCGAAGCAGCGCCTCGAAGCAGCAGCAGAGCCCGACGCAGCAGCAGAGCCCGACGCAGTTGGGGTCAGGTGCACCGTATCGCGCTGAAGCGCCAAAGCAAGCCCCGTCGCAAGCGCCACTCCAAAACCAGTCCGCGCCACACACGCTGGCCCCGTCAACCGCACCTGCCACCACCGCGAAACCGGCCCGCGGGGCAGACAAGGTTGTCACAATCCTGCTGCTCGTCGTCGGCCTTATCGGCGCTCTGCAGTCGGGGCTCGCGATGATTAGCCTGAGTTCGACATTCCGCATCATCGGCACCGCACCCGGCTTCGACACCTTCACGGTTCCGAGCTGGATCGATCCGACGGGAAAGATCATCGGTATCGCCCTGCTCGCGTTCTATGGAATCGTTCTCGTCTATTCGATCCGCAGACTGCGCGCGGGCAAACTAGCGTTCTGGGTCCCGCTCGCGGCCGGAGCCATCGTCACCGTGTTCGTGGTGGCCGTCGTGATCATCGCAATTATGACGACTCCCGACCTCTTGAACATTCTTGGCAATCCCGAAAAGTCTGCCGAACTTATCGAATACCTCCAGGGGAGAACAGCCCTGTAACCATCACCGCTCGGCTACGCTGAGGGCATGAGTTCGTCGTTGAGTTCAGCCTCGCCAGGCAAGCCGGGAACACCCAGTTCATCGAGCAAACTTCCTCGCGGGGTCGTCTCGCGCTACGCCGCAGGATCACTCGCAACCGGCGGGTTCGCAACGCTCCCCGGCCTGGTGCTTGTCTACTACCTCACCGATTCGCTCGGGGTCACAGCACTCGCCGCGGGGGCAATCGTAACGCTCGCAAAGATTTGGGATGTCGTCATCGACCCCATCATCGGCGGGCTCAGCGACCGTGCCCTCGCGCGATTGGGTTCGCGTCGAGCCCCGATGCTCCTCGGCACGGTCGGCCTACCGCTCGCATTCATCGCAATGTTTGCTGTGCCCGCGGGTCTCAGCTCTGTCGGCGCCTCGCTCTGGGTTCTCATCGCGTTTGTCGGCGCGGCAACGTTCTTCAGCCTGTTCCAGATCCCCTACATCGCGCTCCCGGCCGAGCTCACCGACGGCTATAACGAGCGCACGCGGCTGCTCACCTGGCGCGTCGTCGTGCTCACGCTCGCGATCCTCATATTCGGCGCCGGTGGGCCAGAGATCCGTGACCTCTTCCCCGAGAACGCGCTCCTCGGATATCTCGTCATGGCTGTGGTTGCCGCAATACTGCTCGCCGTCGGCCTCGCGATCGCGAC
>JBEBUJ010000144.1:0-3103 GCA_040393365.1 Leucobacter denitrificans | reverse complement strand
CCCGAGGTGCAGCGTCGAGCGCGCGAGATCAGGTCTGAACTCGGTGACCCAGATACTCTCATGCTCGGCGTCGATCGTCTCGACTACACGAAAGGCATCGGACATCGGTTGCAGGCGTATGAAGAATTACTCGAAGAGGGTGAGTTCTCTGCCGAACGCACGGTCATGATTCAGGTGGCAAGTCCGAGCCGCGAGGGCGTCGACGCCTATCGTACGCTACGCGACGAAGTCGAGACGACAGCGGGGCGGATCAACGGTGCCCACGGCTCAATCGGAAGCACTCCGCTTATCTACCTGCATCAGGGGCATTCACGGACCGAAATGGTGGCGATGTACCTGGCGGCGGATGTGCTTCTCGTCACGCCGCTTCGCGACGGCATGAATCTTGTCGCGAAGGAGTATGTCGCGTGCCGACGCGACGAGCAAGGAGTGTTGGTGCTCAGCGAGTTCGCGGGAGCGGCCGAGGAACTGAGCGATGCTGTGCTCGTGAATCCGCACGACATCAGCGGACTGAAGGCTGCGATGCTTCGAGCGGCGCACATGCCAACTTCTGAGCAGTCGCGCCGCATGCGGGCGCTCCGAAAGAAACTCTGGGAGAACGACGTGGCGCACTGGGCGACTGCGTATCTTGACGCTGTGGCGAGCGCTGCGAAGAGTCAGAGTAGAGCGAAGCCTGGCCCCGAATCAGGGGTGTTGCAGGCAGTAACAACCTTCTTGCCGAGACGTGTCGAGGAACGCGTGCGACGTCTCGCCGCGCTTCCAAAACTGATCATCGCGTCAGACTTTGACGGAACGCTCGCACCGATCGTTCGCAGCCCGACAGAAGCTCGCATGCTCTCACGCACTCGGTTGGCACTCGAAGCCTTACGAGACGCACCCGAAACCCAGTTGGTGCTTCTCACAGGGAGGTCGCTTGCCGACCTGGAGGCCCTCGGAGTGGACACGGGCGGTTGGATCGTTGCCGGTTCTCACGGCGCCGAACTGGTTGACAACAGAATGCTACCGGGTGGCATTTCGCTCGAGGACCGTTTGCAGCTCGATGACGGTGAACGCGGGCGCCTCGAGCGTCTAAAGCATCGAGTCGAACTTGTCTTTCACAATGAGTCGGGGGTGCGGATCGAATCGAAGCCATTCGGCCTCGCGGTTCATGCTCGACAGGTCGACGAACAAGATCGTGCACGAGAAGTACTCGACGCGGCGTCAGCTCTCGGAGACGATATTGGACTCTACGAGCGTGAGGGAAAGCTCGTGCGTGAGTTCAGCGTGCGCGAGACCACAAAGGCAGATGCGCTTGCGCGTGTGCGGCATGCGCTGCCTGCGGCTCCGGTGCTGTTTCTCGGCGATGACCTCACGGATGAGGACGTATTCCGTGCGCTCACACCTGACGACGTGGGTGTAAAAGTGGGGGAGGGTAATACCGCAGCACACGAACGTGTGGAGGATCCGACTGCCGTATCTACGCTGCTCGCTTTGCTCGCCGAACTCCGCGCAGGAACGGTGATTGGTACTCCTGTTCGCCGCTCAGTATAGAGTTCCCTGGCTGTCGGTGACGTTAGTCAGGAGAAATCAATAAGACTGGCCCTGGCTGCGGTGACGAGCACCTGCACGCGGTCGCGCACTTGCCACTTCGTCATGATGCCTCCGAGGTGCGCCTTCACAGTTCCTTCGGAGACGTGCAGCGCCTCAGCGATCTCAGCGTTCGACATGCCTTCGGCGAGCTTCTGGAGAACCTCTGTCTCACGAGCGGTGAGCGCTTCCAGATCTCCTGCCGTTGTCGGCTTCGCTTCACGCACATGTTGTACAAGCATTGCAGCGACACGTGGCGAGAGCGAACTTGTTCCTTGGTGAGCTTGTCTCAGCGCGCTCACAATCTCATCGGGGCTTGAATCTTTGAGCATGTATCCCGATGCTCCGGCGCTCAGCATTGGAAGCACCGTTTCGCGATTGTCGAGCGTCGTCACCGCGAGCACGAGCACCTCCGGCCAGCGGGAAGTAATTTCACCGGTCGCTTCAATGCCACCCATCCCTGGCATCTGCACGTCCATCATCACGATGTCGGGATGAAGGTCGCCCACAGCTTCTATTGCCTCGAATCCATTCTCTGCTTCACCGATGACAGTGATTTCAGGCGCGCGCGCGACAAACTGCTTGAGGGCGAGGCGAACGAGCGGATCGTCGTCGGTAATGAGCACCCGGATTTCATCCATAGATCAATCTTAGTTAGGCGTGGGCGGTAGAGATATTCCGCGGCGTGCCCAGCGTTTATAAAAGACTAGACCTTTGGCCAATCATAATCTGACCATACGGAGGATACGGAAAAGCACAACCCCCGCGAGACTAGAACTACTTAGACATTCGGATACAAAACGGGGGTGAAACACATGACTTTCTGGGAACTTCTCGCTCGCCTTTTGGGCGTTGGCTAATCACCATTCATCGTCGAATAGGGGATACTTGGAGGCATGACGATTCACGGGGAATCTCAGATTTCCTCCACGCGCTTTCAACTGGGTCAACCTGAACCAATGACCCGACCCGAACGCACAGCGGTGCTCGTTCTTGTGAGCGGCATTGTACTTATAGACTTAGTCGGATTTTTTACCTCCGACGCAACCTGGTTCCGCACGATTCTGAGCGTCGCGACGACGCTCAGTTTCGCGCTGTTTATATGGTCACCACTGTTCGCGGTCATTGCGCTCGCGGGGGTGGTGACCATTTCGCTGTTTCTCGGCTCTGCAGCCTCCGCACTTGTTGCGGGAGCGATTGCTGCCGGCCTCGTGCTTCGACTGGCGAACACAACCGTCATTTTTGCGTATGTGGGTGGCCTGCTCATCCTCAACTCGCTCTACGCGTTTCTTTACGGCGATGACGCGACGATGCCGACGAGCATCGCACTCGTCATGATCTCGGCAACGGTTTCTGGCGGTGTTGGGCTTGCGCTGCGGATTGCCTATGCTCGTGGCACCAGACTCGAACGAGAACTTGTCGAGCAGGCCGAGCGCGAGCGCGAAGCGGTACTCGCCGAGCGTAAGTGGATCGCAGGGGAGCTGCACGACAGTATCGCGCACCATCTCACCGTGATCGCCATGCACGTGCAGCTCGT
>JBEBUJ010000143.1:0-3107 GCA_040393365.1 Leucobacter denitrificans | reverse complement strand
GTCGACGGCAAGCGCCCGGCAACCGCGCGTCCCGAGGTCATGGGTATCACCAAGGCTTCGCTCGCGACCGAGTCGTGGCTGTCGGCCGCATCGTTCCAGGAGACCACCCGCGTGCTCACGCAGGCCGCGATGGAGGGATCGAAGGATCCGCTCGTCGGTCTCAAGGAGAACGTCATCATCGGTAAGCTCATCCCGGCCGGTACCGGGCTCAGCACCTACCGTGATGTCGATGTGTCCGCGACCGAAGAGGCGCGTGCCGAGCGTTACCCGAACCGCATGTTCGCGGGCGAAGGTACCTTCGACGAGAATGACTTCTCGTTCGTCGACTTCGACACGTTCACCTCGGATGAGTTCAACCCGGGCAACTACAGCTAAGTCCGAACACGGTTCCGCGTGAGTGGGGCCGCACGCGAAAGGCGTCTCTCCTTCGGGAGGGGCGCCTTTCGCGTGCTGCTCGCGAAACATCTGAGACTCAGGCTTTCGTCGAAGTATTCCGCGCGGGAAGTCCGCTTTCCGTGACCAAGCTTGTATCGTGGCGGCAAGGCCCCACGTATCCGAGAGGTAACACGATGAGCGACGAGCGCGAAACCACTGCCAACTATGAACCCGGTGCACCGGTCGAAGAGCAGTCCGTAAGCGATGACGCCGTGCAAGATGCGGTGGATCGTGCGGCGGACGTACCCGCACCTTCCGAGCCGGTTGACGGAGCGGAAACGGCAACGAGTACTGATCCGAATGCCGCCACGCGCACTGTATCTGCGACCGCAACAGACGTCGACGTCGACGCCGAGGCCGCCCGGGCAGAGCAAGCGCATCGCGAGGAGTTTTCAAAGGTAGATACTGAGCTCGATCTCGAGCGTCCGGCGGTACCCGTCGAAGTTCCTACGACGCTCGACGACCTTCCGAGCGCTGCCGCCGCGCCAGCAGTGTCGCCCGAAAGGGATGGGGAGATCCGCATCAGTTCGGATCACCCCATGGCTGCACTGTACATGCAAACCCCCATGCCACCAGATTTGAGGGGCAATCGCGGCGCAGGCGTTGCAATCGCGTTGCTCGCGACGCTTGCGTTCGCGGTGCTGTACGCGGGCATCATCGCGGTGTGGATCTCGCAGCAGTACCCACCGTCCACCTTTCTGACCGAGGGGTTGCTTCCCTGGGTGACCTCATGGGGCTTCATCGCAGGAGTGGTCGCCTTTTTCATCGGCCTCGTCATTCTGGTGCTCGTATTTGGCCGCGCCGGCTGGTGGGCCTACGTCATTTTCAGCCTGTTCGTCGGGGTCGTTGTGTGGGCCGCCTCCACGGGCGTATTCGCCTACATCGGCACTCCGCTCGAGGCGGCAGCTGATCTGCGCGAGGACAACGGTGGCCTTTTCGGTGCGGCGAAGGCCCTCGCATTCACTGTTCCGACACTCGGTGCAGCGGTGCTCGCGCGCGAGGTCGCTGTGTGGTTCGGTGCGTGGATCGGCGCCCGTGGGCGCAAAGTAACCGCGAAGAACGCAGAGCTGCTGAAGGATTACGAGGCGGCACTCGCTGAGGTACGAGCGCAGCAATAATGAGCGACGGTGTTCGCCGCAGGGTGACCCGGGGATACGTCCTCGGGCTCATTGCGGCGACGCTCATTTTTGTTGCAGCACTCGTCGTCGTGTCGTGGGGGATGCTGGGCTTGCTACTCGGGCATGGTCCGGTCGTCACCGATGGAGTGCCACTGTGGTTTGGCGTCTTCACTATTGCTGTGGGTCTTGTCATGCTTGGGGTGCTGCTGTGGAGGCAAGCGCTTTCGCTCCTGCGGGGGAGTCGTGCTCCTGTGTGGGGCATCGTTATTGGAGCGGCCTTCGGCATCTACTTGTTATGGTGCCTGTTCGGGGTAGTGGGTGGCCTCGAGCTCGACGAGACGTGGGTGAGTCCGTTCGCAGTGGTGCTCGCTCCAATCTGGGCGATCGGCGTCATCGTTTTCTGGTTAGTGCTCGCGCGTCGCATCTACACGGAACGGCCTGCCCCTCGGTGGCCCTGGGAGCGACATGAAGGCGAGCGTGAGTGATGGCGGCACCCTCCCTTGAGGCTCAGGTTGGTGCTGCGGTTGATGCTTGGCTTCAATGGGTTCCGAAGTGGGTGCCTGCCGCCCACCGGGGGCGGCCACGATTGTGCCGCAGGTGCACAGGTTCTCCGATCGTTGTAGCATCGGGCATCTCCGCCGATACACCGCACCAAGTGAAGCACGCGCTCGTTTCTCGGATGCAGCGAATCATTGATCGCGCAGTTGACCAGTACACCAGCGAGCACTTGCCAATGCTGCAGTCAGAACTCACGGGTGCTGATCTCTGGAAAACGGACGGTTACGATCCGGTAGCGGGCCTTGACCCCGAGTTTGACGGCATTGACCCTGACCCAGAGCCAGACGAATCCGGTCAGCCGTTCCTGTTCACGCTCGGTGGCCTTGCCGAAGAAACACGGCCCGAGCCGACGCTCCCACGCCCGCCGCTGAGCGAGAGCGAGAAACAGCAGCTTCGTCGCGAAGTCGAGCTTGCTGATAGGCAAGCGAGCTCGGTGGGAAACGAGGTGTGTTTCGCGCTGCTCACACACCAAAGCCGTATTCGGGGGGCAATCGCGCGATTTATTGAACCGCAGGTGCAGGCTATGCTCGATGACCTTTCCAAGCATCTCGAGCAGCCCGAATGAGTGCTTCATTCCGTGGTGGATCGAATCATGAGATCTCCCTTGCGCTCACGGCTTTCACGGCGTAAAGTTGATCTTTGGTGCATTCCACCTTCCTACGCGCGTGCGCGGAGTCGGGTGGAGGACACTGCGGGTCACTCGCTCCTAGAGCTGAAACCCCCACGGCATAGCTGCACTCAGACGGTGAAACCTAGGTCTCACAATCAGCAGCTCCGCGCTCGTGAAAGCGTGCGCACATGCTTGGCCAAATGAAGCATTCCTGTCACCGTGCAGGACTAATGAGGAGAATCAGTGCCTACTATTCAGCAGCTGGTTCGTAAAGGCCGGTCGCCAAAGGTCGTAAAGACCAAGGCTCCCGCGCTGAAGGCGAACCCCCAGCAGCGCGGTGTGTGTACTCGTGTGTACACCACCACACCCAAGAAGCCGAACTCGGC
>JBEBUJ010000142.1:0-3308 GCA_040393365.1 Leucobacter denitrificans | reverse complement strand
GACCGCGAAACTACTCGTTTTCTGCGAGGAAGCTTGACTCGACTGCAAGCCAGAGCTCGAACGCATCGCGGTAGCTCTTGAGGTTTCGTTTTGTCAAAAGTTCGATGCGCTTCAGCCGGTAGCTCAGAGTGTGTTCGTGTATGAACAGTTCGGCGGCCGTGTGCCGGAGCCTGCCTTGGTTGTTGAAGAACGCTCGAAGCGTCGAAATTAGTTCGGTGCCATTCGTTTCGTCGTGATCGACAAGCGGCTGAAGGGTGCCACTCGCGAGTTGACGCATCGTATCAATGTCAGGATTCAACCAGAGCGCTAGCCCGTACTGCTGCTCGGCAAAAGTTACTCCAGCACCTTCATACTCTCTAGCAAGGTTCAAAGACCACCGCGCTTGCCTACGGCTCCTTGCGAGGTCAAAGACGCCTCGAGCACGCGCGCTCACTCCGATGCGTGCTCCGACACTCAGCGCGAGCTCCCATAGCTCATCATCACTACAGATCACCACGGCGTACATCCCGCCCTGAGTGTGGAGCAGGTGCGGCAGATCTCTGTCGAACAGCCAGTCCCGAATCTCAATCTCGTTGAGCTCAGTTCCAGGGGCAGCCTCGAGCGCAAGGAATCGAATTCCGCGTTTAATTCGGAGCCCCACCTGGGCGAACGCCCGTTCCGTTTCAATCTCGCTGCCATCTTCGTCAAGGGCTCGTGCGAGTAGCGCACTTCCCTCTCGGTGCAGTGCCTCCCGGCGACGTTGATCGTCCACAGCATCGAGCGACGCGAGCGTACTCACGTGCTGCAGCGCGGCGAGCCCACCGGGCTCGCGATCCTCCGACTCGACCCCTATGAGATATGCAGTCACCCGATTCCCCACAAACAGTGGCAGCACGTACCCCTCGGGAATTACTTGCATCTCAGTTGGTCGCTGGGTGTCAAAAAGTGTGAGTCCTTCCGGCACCCACGGCCAAGCCTCGAGTAACGGGCGACCAGCAGGTGACACGAGCGAAAGCCGATACCCCGATACCTCTTCCAGCTGGGCGTAGATACCCGAGACGTCGCTCTCAAGGCTGTTGCGCAGGCGCAAGGTTTCGAAGATTTGCAAATGCCGCGCGAGTCTCCCGCGAACTGACTCTTCGCTTGAATTCGCGACGATGTACGAGAGCTCGATGAACGGCACCCTTCGCGGGATCCGCAACACCGGAAACTCAAGCGCGTCAGCGGTCTCGAGCATCTCCTTCGTAAGTACCGGTGCACGAACACTTACTGCGATACCCGCGAGACGGTGTTGAGCGAGCCGGGTGATGTACTCGACCTGCCCACTCGCATCGCTCGGAATACCAAACCCGTTGACAATGAGGAGCTCTCCGCCCTCAAGCCAGGGGCCTGGATCCTCCAGCTCAGACGTGTGCGTCCACTGCACAGAGTTTCCCGCACCTGCCTCCCCCGCAGCCAATTGCAGCTCCAGGTGCTGCATGGCCACGAGGTCAGCGATGGTCAGGAACTCGCCCACGATCCGAGATTGATTTCTTACTAGACCGGTTGTGCCTAATCGAACCGGTAGGGTTCGTGCGGACCAACCGAAGGAAGCGGCCTCGGACGTTCACAGGTGCTTTCGATTTCGATGTGGCGGCCCGACTCTGAGGACGTTTCGAACGCGAGCAATACTTCGAGTACGTGGTAAGCGAACGTGCCGCCCGTGCGTGGCTCTTGCCCGGTGCGGATCGCGTGGCCGAACTCGGCGAGCCCGATCGCGCGGTATGCGTCATCTCGATGCGTGATTGGGGTTTCGCGCCAATCGCCCCCACCGGGAGGAGTCATATCGAGCGAAAGATCCCTCGGTTCCCCTCGACGGAGAACCGGAGCGCCCTCGAAGTGGTCGGGGTTTGGTGCTGCGATGGATCCGCCGGTTCCGTAGATTTCAAGATGCGGAAGGTTGTGGTTCCAGACATCCCAGCTCACAATTACGGTCGCGACGGCTCCAGACTCAAAATCAATCGTTCCGGTGACGGTGGTCGGGGTATCGATGTTGATCACCCCCGAATAGCCGCCCTGCCCGTCAGGCCGAGGGCGGGTCTCGGACGACTTCGGCGCCGACGCTGACACACGCTTCACCGGCCCAAAAATATTGATCAGGTTCGTGATGAGGTACGGGCCGATATCGAGCATCGGACCGGCGCCCTTGCTGTAAAACGGGTCTACGTTTGGGTGCCAGTACTCATACCCGCGGCATGCGAATGAGGCAAAGGCCGCGACAGGTCGGCCGATCCACCCGTCATCGATCAGCTTGCGGCTCGTCTGCATGCCTGACCCGAGGAATGTTGTCGGGGCGGATCCCACCTTGACTCCGGCCTTGGCCGCTGCGTCAAGAATCTCCTGGGCCTCTGCAAGCGAGGTAGCGAACGGCTTTTCAGAGAGCACATGCTTGCCCGCGGCAATTGCTTTAAGTGACACAGGCGCGTGCAACTTCGGTGGGGTGAGGTTGAGCACAAGTTCGACTTCTGGGTCCGCGAGCAGTTCGTCAGGCGAAAGCGCCTTCGGAATGCCGTACTCGGCGGCCCTTGATGCCACGGCCTCTGCATTGACATCGGCGAGTGCAACGACATCTACATCGGGGTGCACACCGACCTTATCCAAATACTGGTTGAGAACATTTCCCACTCCAATAATGCCTACCCGGATGGGGTCCATAACTATCTCCGTTAGTGTGTGCGTTTACTTGTGACTACAGGCTAAGCGTGCCAGCCAGGGTTTGGTCGGGGGTGTCCCACAATGAAACATTCCCCCCGACCAACTCGAATCTAGTTAGCCCTCCGGAGTTCACTCCGCAGAGCGCTGGTCTTTGATTCATCGAGGACACCGTCTGAGAGTTCAACTCCGTACACGGTTTGGGCCGCATCCGCCGAGATCCGTCCCTCACGTAGGTCATCGAGCACTGCGAGCGGATCGCGATCGAGTGGATCACCGTACCCGCCGCCACCCGGCGTGATCGACACGACTTTCTCGCCACGCTTTAGGTCGTAGCGGCCGACGATGGGAATCTCACGGCGCTCACCTGTCGCCAGGTCTTCGACCCAGGTTGCTGGTTCGCTGCCACCAGCTCCGCCGCGCACACCCTTTGGCGGATTGAGCTTTCCTTCAATACCGTAGGTGAGCGTTACTTCCTCAACACGGGGTTCCATCGTGACTCGAGTACCGAGACCGCCTCGCTGCCTACCGGCACCGCCTGAATCAGCGACGAGCGTGCGCTCGTGAATGAGGATTGGGTACCGCTGCTCGTCGACCTCGACGCTGTCGTGGTAGAGCAAAGCACCACAGACCGGGCG
>JBEBUJ010000141.1:0-3331 GCA_040393365.1 Leucobacter denitrificans | reverse complement strand
GGATCGTGCGCAGCTCGCGGCGGTCGGACGAGGCGGAGTGCTCGACATGGCCGCAATCATTCGAGGCCGCAGCTTCGACATGTCCGAGGTGCACCGCTTCACCGACCCCGCGTACGCCGAGGTCACGGTACGGATGCGCGACGGGAGGAACCCTGGAGCGGTGTTCGACCAGCTCGCCGCACTTGGTCAGATCCGTCTCCACGCGAGCGGCGATGAGGTGCGCGAGCACATCGCCCAGCAGCGCAATGACGGTGACGCTGTCACCGTCACCTCGAACGACGAGTCAGCACGGATCAACGACCGTATCCGAGACGAACGAACTGGGCGTGGCCTCGTCGACGACACCGCCACGACCACCGGGAGCGACGGTCTCCGCATCGGTCGGGGTGACCTGATCCAGACCCGCAAGAACGACACCGGCCTGGGGGTGGCGAATCGTCAGCAGTGGATCGTGCAGCACATCGCCGACGACGGTACCGTCACCGCACGGGAGGCGTCGAGTGGGCGGAAGCTTCCGCGCACCGTGCACCTCCCTGCCGACTATGTGGCCGAGCATACTCACTTGTCGTATGCGGCGACCGCGTACGGGGTGCAGGGCGCAACCACGGACAGGTCGCACACGATCCTCACCGACGCGACCAGTGCCGCCAGTGTCTACGTCGGCATGACGAGAGGCCGCGAGTCGAACCTGCTGCACATCGTTGCCGACAGCCCGACCGATGCGCGGGCGCAGTTCGTCGCCGCGATGCAACGCGACCGTGCAGACCGTGGCCTCACTGACGCGACCCAGCGCGCTGCTGGCGAAGTCGCGGGACTGATCGCAGACGGCCCCGTAAAGCTTGTCAACGACAAGATAGTTGCGCTCATGAGGCAGGCAGAGACTGCTGAGGCGCAGGCGGAACGCTGGCAACAGGTCAGCACCGCCCTCGCCGACCTACGTACCCGTGAGATGGAAGTGCGTGAGACAGCGCGCGCGGCTGAGGAAGTAGCACGGCGGCAGGCGGATCAGGTGCGCGTCGAGGTCGCGACACCGCTGGTCGCGGCGGCACAGTCAGCACTTGCTGAGTGGCAGCAGACCGAAGCCGCCGAGCAGACGGCACGCAAGCAGGTGCGGGCAGCATCGTGGTTCGGCAGGCGGCACGTCCGCGACGAGCAGGACAGCACCACGACCCGAACCCACGACGCACGCCAGCACTTGACGAACGAGTGGGGCGAACTGCCGAGGTGGAACGAATGCGCCGACACCTGGGTGGAGCGAGTCACCCGTCCGAAGATCGACACCGACCCGCGCCTGATCGAAGCCGAGCAAATGCACCGGGCAGCGCGTGATGAAGTCCTGAACAGGCCCGAGCGGTCACAGGCCGCGCGCTTGGAGGCCTACGGCCGCATCTTCGGCACAGAGCGAGTGTTCCGCATCCGTGGCGCCTACCTGAGTGCGAACCCCTCACAGTGCGCCATGAGTGCGACCCAGACTGCGAAGAACGCACGTGCAGAGGCGGAGTTACTGCGCTCGCTCACGCCCGCCGACGCGGTCGCGCGGATCGAGCAGACTCGCCTGGCAGAGGCAGCCCGAGAAGATGCGCGACGGGCGGAGCAGGAGCCCGCGAGCCGCTCCGACTATGGATACGAGCACCGTCACACGCACCCGCAGATTGGCCCGAGCCGGGGTCTGTGATCCACTCAGCCGTTTTCGATAGACAGCAGGCTGTCGTAGTCCTGCCCGCCGTAGTAGACACCGAGAATTTGGATCGTGCTTTCTTGTACGGCGAACGCGATAATCACGCGGCGACGAAACCCGATCGTGCGCAAGCCAGGCTGCAGATCATCTCTGGCGCTACCGCGAAATGAGAAATCTGCAAGCTCGTCGCAATAGTCGAAGATCGCGGAGACATATCCTTCGGCTCGGTCAGGGAACCCGGACTGCCCGGTAATCCAGAGATAGAGGTCGGTGAGCTGCTGTCGGGCTCGGAGCGAGTAGACGACGGTTCTTGTCACGCGCCGCTTTCCGAGGTGTGCTGCTCATGCAGTGCGGCGAGGTGGGCGCGCATGTCTGCGGAGCTGATCGCCTTGGAAGGGTTGTCGCGTAACTCGTCGTAGGCGGCGACTACCTCGGTGCGCAGCCACCGCTCGACGGCGTCTTCCTGCGAGAACAGTGCCCGTAGTCCGTCGCGGATGACTTCGCTCTCGCTCGCGTAAGCTCCCGATGCGACGCGCTCTTTGAGTGCGTCGGCCATGTTGTTGGGGAGGGTGATGCTGAGCTGCTTCGTGGTGCGCATGGTCAAGCCTCGCTTTCGAGTGTGACTCAATCCTACGCTTGTGGCTGAGGCTGCAGGTAGTACAGTCACTAAAATGCCCTGAAGTTGTAACGGACCTGGGGAGTTGTCGGGCCCTCTCAACCGTTCCCGATAGCTGCTTTGTGACTACGCCAGGACTCGAACATAATCTGCCCTAGCTCCCTTGGCGTTTCTTGAAGGTTCAAATGCAATCAGGGTATTTGCTGCGAGTAGCTGCCAGTCGTCGCGAACAACGAGATCGTTTCGATGGAAGAATCTGTCTCCAGCCGCATCTCGGACGAACCCGAAGCGTTTAGATTGGTTGAGTTGCGCAACTTGCGCAGTACTTCGACTCAAAAGGCTAGGGTCGATCGTTCTTACTCGCTGTTGGAACGCGGTGCCAAACTCTGAAGCTCTACGTGCAAGGAAATCGTCCGTAGACATATCCGAGTGTAGTCGCTGAGCGATATGCGCCAAGTGAATCAACCAGTCAGCTGATCGTTCGTCAAGGTCCGCTGATCCGATCCTCTCAAGTGCAGTCGACGTATCCTCCATCAGTTCAAGGGCCGCGCCGATGTTGCCGTTCCAGAGGTACTGTTCAGATCCGAAGACGGCTGCCCGGAGGCATAGTGTCGCATTCTCTGACGTGCTAACTGTGGCTTGTGGAAGCGAAGCTAGTAACGAACAAGCTCCCACGGCTTCACGGTACTTTTCCATAGAGAAGTTAACATTTCCGAGAAGAAAGAGAAGCATTGCGTTGTCCGGGTTTTTGCGGAGGCCTTGGCTTAGAACGTCCAGTGCACCCTGAGTATCTCCGGCGCTATCGGCAAGGAATTGAGCGAAGTGATACGCCATCACAGGGGATGAATCTGCGTACTCCATTGCACGTCTGAAATCTTGCTCAGCAGAGTTCAAGTCCCCTCTGTATTGATTGACTAGGCCTTGAACGCGCCAGACCTCTCCGTAGGTTGGAGCCAGTGTTGCGGCATCACCACACGATTCACGCGCTAGATCATAGTTGCCGTGATCAATGTCCCTCAGAGCAGATCGAAGGAGTC
>JBEBUJ010000140.1:0-3411 GCA_040393365.1 Leucobacter denitrificans | reverse complement strand
TCGTCATGGCTGTGGTTGCCGCAATACTGCTCGCCGTCGGCCTCGCGATCGCGACAAGCGTCGCGCCGCGATCCACACCCCTGGTGCAGACCGACCAGACCGGCCTGCTCTCGCATTACCGAGCGGGCATACGCGTGCTACGCGAGAGTCAGCCCTTTCGTGCGCTGCTCGCTACGTTCGTGTTGCAGGGCCTCGCAACCGGCCTCATGCTCGCGGGCGCCCAGTACGTTGCGACCTGGATACTCCACAGTCAGGGCGCGGTCACGTACCTGTTTGTCGCGCTCATTGCCCCGGCGCTGCTCGTGGCACCCGTGTGGCGGTGGATCGCCGATCGTATCGGCAAGAAACGCACCTTCCGCATCGCGAGCGCACTCTTCCTGTTCGCCACGATCGCGCTCACTGCAATGCTCATTTGGCCGGGCATGTGGATCCTCGCGCCTGTCGCGCTCGCGGGTGCAGCGTACGCGGGCATGCAGACGATGCCGATGGCGATGCTTCCCGACGTCATGAGCCACGATACTGCGTCGCTCGGTGCCGACGAGACGCGCGCGGGCGTGTTTGGCGGGGTGTGGACCGCGGGCGAGACTGCGGGAATGGCACTCGGTTCGACGGCGCTCGCGCTGCTACTCGCGGTGACGGGCTATGTCGAGTCGGTCGCGGGTGTCTCAGTCACCCAGCCTGCGAGCGCGCTCTCGGGTATCGCGCTGTCGTTCAGCCTCGTACCGGCTCTCCTCATGCTCGCGAGTCTCGTCACCCTCCGCCGCTACGGTCTCGATGAAGGCCCACTGTGACACCTGAAGAGATACTTGCAGAACTTCGCGAGCTGCGAGGCCGCGATGCCCCAACGCACGGCGGCCGCGTGTTCTCGTACGTCTACGACCCGGGTATGGCGGAGCTCGATGACCTCGCGCGTGACGCTGGTGAGCTCGCGCGTCCCCTGAACGGGCTTGATCCCACCACGTTTCCTTCAATCGCGGCGATGGAGCGCGATCTTGTACGTTTCATGCGCCGAGCTCTGCGCGGTTCTTCGGGAGGGCTCTTACGTGAACCTGTCGTCGGAAGCGTGACGAGCGGCGGCACCGAGAGTTGCTTACTCGCGGTGAAGACGGCACGCGACCTGTGGCGGGCTGAGCACCCAGAACTTGCCCGACGACTTGCGCGCGAAGGGCGTCGCCCGCGGCTCGTCACCACAACGCTCGTACATGCAGCATTTCAGAAGGCCGCGAAGCTGCTTGATCTCGAGTGGGATCCGGTGCCGTGCGAACCCGATGGCAGTGCGAGCGCCGCACGAATTGTGGATCGACTCAACGACGACGTCGCACTCGTAGTCGTGTCGGCGCCCGCATATCCGAGCGGCATCATTGACCCGATCGCTGAAGTCTCTGCGGCGGCGCTGAGGCTCGGCATCTCGTGCCACGTCGATGCGTGTTTTGGTGGGCTCGCCCTCCCCTGGTGGTCGCAACAGGCGCAGTGGGACTTCAGGCTTCCCGGCGTCACCAGCATCTCGGCAGACCTTCACAAGTTCGGGTACGCACCCAAGGGCGTCTCGGTACTCTTGCAGCGAGGAAGGCGGCGTCACCGAGCGCAGTTCTTCGCCACGACGACTTGGGCAGGGTATCCGGTCGTCAACCCGACGCTACTTGGATCGCGGTCTGCCTCGCCGCTCGCATCGGCTTGGGCGATCACCAAGCGCCTGGGGCAAGAAGGATACGCGTCGCTCACGTCATCGTGCGTTCGATCCGTCGAACAGATTTCAACAGCGGTGGCCGCGGTCACGGGGCTCGCGGTGTGGGGAAGCCCGACGGGCCCGGCGCTTGCACTCATCGCAGACGAGTCGCTGCCAGCGCACGAGCGGGTGGATCCGCACCACCTCGCAGACGAGATGGTGCGGCACGGGTTCCGGATGCAGCATCAGCCAGGATCCACACAGCCAGACGGAACGCATCTGCCGCACAGCGTGCATCTTACGATCACACCCGTGACCGAGCAGGCGCTCCCTGAATTCTTGTCAGCCCTTCGGAGCGCGGCCGATGCGGTACGCGGCAAGCCTCGTGCGGAGGCGCGCTTCGAGATCGCGGCGCTCACTGCGCTCGGCTTCGCGCCGAGAAGCACCGGCGGTCGCTTCAGGGTGCCCTCACCGAGCATGGCGTGGTTGATTCTGCGCGTCGCAGGAGTGAATCCTGGCGCGGATTCGTTGCCCGGGCGTCTTGCGCCACTTATGACGCTCGTCGAGCGGCTGCCAGCACCCGTCGCCGAGGCCCTGCTCACTGAGCTCCTAGCGCGAGTGAGCGAACCGTAAATGGCGGGCCGTTAGCGCACCCGCCCACCGAGCGCACGCTCATCGCGCTTGCCCGATGCGTCCTGACGCAACTCCTTCGGCAGTGAGAACACCAAGTCCTCCTCAGCAGTAACGGTTGCGCGCACATCTGAGTACCCTGCATCGCCGAGGTCATCAAGCAGTTCTTGCACGAGCACCTCGGGAACCGATGCACCGCTCGTCACGCCAACAGTGTTCACACCGTCGAGCCACTCCTGCTTCACTTCAGAGGCATAGTCAACGCGGTATGCGGCCTTCGCGCCGTACTCAAGCGCGACCTCCACGAGGCGCACCGAGTTCGACGAGTTCGACGAGCCGACCACAATCACCAGATCGGCCTGCGGTGCGATCTTCTTGATGGCGACTTGACGGTTCTGCGTCGCGTAGCAAATGTCGTCGCTCGGCGGATCCTGCAGGTTCGGGAACCGCTCGCGCAGGCGGCGCACTGTCTCCATGGTTTCGTCAACCGAGAGCGTGGTCTGTGAAAGCCAGATGAGCTTGTCTGGGTTCTCAACCTCTAAGGTGTCGACGTCGTCGGGCGAGTTCACGATCGTGATGTGATCGGGTGCCTCACCAGCGGTTCCCTCGACCTCCTCGTGCCCGGTATGGCCGATGAGCAGAATCTCCATGTCCTGCTTCGCGAACCGCACTGCCTCGCGGTGCACCTTGGTAACGAGCGGGCATGTCGCATCAATCGCGTGGAGGTGACGATCTTCAGCAGCCTGTACGACCGCAGGAGACACACCGTGCGCCGAGAAGACGACGTTCGCGCCCTCGGGCACCTCGTCGACCTCTTCGACGAAGATAGCGCCCATCTTTTCAAGCGTCTGCACGACGTGCACGTTGTGCACGATCTGCTTGCGTACGTAAACGGGAGCCCCAAAACGGTCGAGCGCCTTCTCAACCGCCACGACCGCCCGATCCACCCCGGCGCAATACCCCCGGGGGGCAGCAAGCAGCACTCGCTTCTCGCCGCTCACGGGAAGGTCTTTCAGCCTCCCCACCTGACGCCGCATGCGCGGCATTGCAAGGCTCACTACGGGTGCCCCGATAGTCCGCTGATCCACAGTCGACACCTGATCACTCATACCCCC
>JBEBUJ010000139.1:0-3521 GCA_040393365.1 Leucobacter denitrificans | reverse complement strand
GCAATGACGAGGTCAGGGGTTCAATTCCCCTAAGATCCACCATTGTGATGAGTCGGGACATATGTCTCAGATGAGTCGCGAGATATGACACAGGTCAACGAAGTGAGCGGGAGTCAGGCCATCGGCCTGGCTCCCGCTGCTGGTTTCGCCAGTAGCTGCGGGTGTGGTCGATTTGGTGGGTCGCGATGACCTCGCCGGTGTTGAGATGCACGACGGTGACGGTGTGTTCGTCGATGAGGAGGATGACGCGTTTTTGCTTATGCGTTATCCCAATGCCGAGGTGGTGCATGCGTCCGGCTCGTCTGAGGGAAATCTTTCCGGCTGGATCGACGCGGTCGTAGCGGACGCGGTAGTTGCCGTCGCCCGGCCGTGTGCTTGAGGGAAGCGTTTTCGGGCGAGCCCGGTAGGCGTGGCCTGGAGTGACGCGATTGAGTGCGCGATGAGGGCGTTGTTCGTTGTACTCGTGTGCGAACCGGTCGAGCTGGGCTTGGAGCTCTTGCAGTGTGCTTGCCGGGGGCTGTCTCGCGAGCCATCGTTTCTGTGTTTGATGGAAGCGTTCAATCTTGCCTTGGGTTTGTGGGGGGCCCGGGCTGCCGTTTTTCTGTGTGACACCGAGGAGTGGGAGGACGTGTTCGAATGCGTTGCGTCCGCCTACGAATCGTGTGGTGTAGACCACGCCGTTGTCGGTCAGGGCTGAGGCTGGTACGCCGTGGAGTTCGGTGAGCGTGAGAAAGGTGTTGACGACGTGGTCGCCGGTGACACGTGCGAATGCTCGGTTATCGAGGAGATATCTGGAGTGGTCATCGAGACAGTTCAGGATCTCGGTATCGGTGCCGTCTTTCAGGGGCCAATGTGTGAAGTCTGATTGCCAGGTTTCGTTTGGGTAATCGGCTTCGAAGCGGGTGAATGAGTTCTTCGGGCGCTTGCGGGGTTCTGGGGTGATGAGGTGCGCGGCGTGCAGGATGCGACGGATCGTCGATGTCGATGGCGGTGTGTGGCCCTCTTGCTCGAGATGCCACGCGATGGTGACGGGACCTGCGTCGTGACCGGTTGCGGTGAGGTGTTGGCGGAGTTCGATGATGCTTGTGCGGAGGTGGTCGGGAGTTTGCCGTGGGTTGGTTTGAGGTTTGCGTGAGCGAGGTTCGACCGCGTCGATTCCGTCTGCGCGGGCGCGGGCGAGGAGGCGGTGGAGTTGTCTGCGCGAGATGCCATATTCTGTTGCAGCTTGAGTGATGGTGAGCTGTTGTGTCAGGATCCGGGCGATGATCACGCGATGTTTGTGCACGTGATTGACTGTGCCGTATGTCGCGACTCAGGTGTGCCGTGTCAGTTGTGACTTATGTCATGAACCCAGACACCCTAAGATCCACCACCTGACGGGTCGAGCACATCGACCGCGCCTACTCCTGATCGTCTTCCGGCCGATACTCGAGGCCGAGAACCGGATTCCCGTAGACAGACTGCACTTCGGAGATTACGACCCGGTAGTCGCCGAGCCATTCTCCGTAGCGCCTCTTCGCCAGCTGATGGGTATCCATGCCGACGAGGCTCCTGAGAGCCTCCATGTCAGTCCAGTAGTAGACCTCGGCGTGCAGCCCGGTCTCCTCATTGTGCCAGGCCTCCTCGCCGAGGAACCCCGGAATTTGGCGAGCGCGCTCGGCGATCTCGCTGTCAATACGGTGGAACTCATCGTCGAGGGCGCCGACTTCGAAGATGAAGGTCGAACTGTACTTTGGGATGGGGGTCATGGTGCCTCTTTCATCGTTGAGATCAATCGATCGGAATGGTGGATGCTTTCGGCTCGGTGTTCCGCCTGCCTCCTCGTTGGGCGGCGGACCCTGCGATTATCACGAGTCCGATACCGAGTACTTGCATCGGGGTGGGTGTCTGGGCGAGTACGAGAAGGCCGATGAGGATACCGAACGCGGGCTCGATCGACAGTAGCGTGCCGAATGCGGTGTGGGTCATGCGCCGCAGTGCGAGCATCTCCAAACCGAATGCGATCACGGGAGTGATGAGCGCAATTCCCGCAGCGGCGGGCAATACCCACCAGGTGAACTCGCCGCCGATCACCTGTGGCAGCCCGAACGGCAACGTGGCGAGCGCCGCAACGGGGATAGTCAGCGACAGGCCGCTGATGCCGGAGAATCTGTCTCCGACATGTTGGGTCAGCACGTTGTAGAGACCCCAACACGCTCCCGCTGTAAGCGCGAAGCCGACGCCTACGAGGTCGATAGTCCCATGCCAAGGTTCGGTGAGCAGCCCAACTCCGACGAACGCGAGGAGGGGCCAGACGAGTGCCTTGCGTTGTCTACTCATCATCCCGGCTACGGTAAGTGGGCCGAGGAACTCGATCGCCACAGCAGTACCGAGCGGAATGCGTGCGATCGCAGAGAGGAAGAACATCGTCATGAATCCCGTCACTACGCCAAGTGCGATCAGGGTAGGGGCATCTTGCCGGCGGAGCGAGCGCACGGCGGGGCGGGCGATCATCCAGAGGAAGAACACTCCGAAGCACATGCGCAACCAAGCTGTACCGGCAGCTCCGACGTGGTCGATGACGGGCACCGAGAGCGCGTTGGAGAACTGGATGGCTAGCATCGCGGCTATCGCCATCGACCAAGGAGGAATCCCTGTGGTAGTACGCCTCATGACTATTTACCCGGTGGAATCGTGTCAACCATTCGAGGTCTCCGCCCTGTGCGCGGTGCCAACACCTGGCTCAAAGACGGCGAGCGAGAAGCGGGCTGGTTCTGCGTAGGGGTTCGTGTAAGAATGCGGCCGGTTTCCTTGGAAGGTCAGTGCGTCGCCCGATTCGAGTTCATGGATCTCTTCACCGATGAGAATTCGTAGAGAACCTTCTTGCACCTGGAGCAACTCTCGAGTGCCGTCCGTATGTGCTTCACTCGTGTGCGTCTCGCCAGCAGGGAGAGACCAATCCCACAACTCGACGACATCCGGTGCTTCGGTGCCTGCGACGAGCACCCCTGATCCGCCCGATTCTCCACTCCAGAGTCTCGCGCCCTCACCATAGCGCACGAGTTTCGATGCGTGCGGAAGGGGAGGCTGAACCAAAGATGGGAGGCCGATACCGAGCGCATCCGAGAGTCGCAGTAACATACCGACACTCGGGTTTACCTTGCCTTGCTCAACATTGACAAGCATGCGGCGACTCACGCCGGCAGCTTCGGAAAGCTGGTCAAGCGTCCACTCTCGCTTTTTGCGTTCTTGTCTCACTCGCGCGCCGATTGTGCGCGCGAGTGATTCTGCACCCTGAGTCATAGAGTGCAGTATGCTGCACTTTCTTGACTGGGTCAACCTACAAGGGGCGGCTTCGAGAATGCGAAAAGGCTTAGGCCTTAGGCGCCTTGAGTGTCTTGAGTTCATCGCGAACCGATTCAAGCAATGCAATTGGATCGTCGGCCCAGAACCTGAGTACCGTCACCTCGTGCGTACCGCCCTTGGGGTGCAGGCCCGGTAATCGTATCGCGGTCGGGCGTTCGAGGCGGATCTCAAGATTC
>JBEBUJ010000138.1:0-3567 GCA_040393365.1 Leucobacter denitrificans | reverse complement strand
GAGACACGCGCCACGGCGAATCGCCTGGTGAACTTTGATGACGCGAACCTCAGGCGCTCGGCCCAGGCCTCCGTCGCGGCGTGCGCAAGAGTTGAGCGCGCGCTCGAGATTCTTGGAGACTCAGTACCCGAGCACCTGAACTATGCGGGGCAGCTGCGGTTGTCGAACCGTGAGGCGAGCCTTGACGAGCTGGGGGCGCGCGCTGACCCGCCGCTCACGAAGGACGCGATCGCCGGTCGCATTCGACGCTTGCTCGCAATGGCAGACAAAGCAGCTGACGAGCAGGGTATCCCGAACACGGAAGCCAGTGTGCCAGACGTTTTGGATCAGATCGACGCTATCTAGCTAGCAGCGAACACCCCCCACTCGTCACTTTCCAGCAATAGACTGGGATCGCCAAAACTCAAGAGAATGGAGCTGCAATGACCGCATACTCACTCCCAGAACTACCGTATGATTACGCTGCGCTCGAGCCGCATATCAGCGGCAAGATCATGGAGCTGCACCACAGCAAGCACCACAATGCCTACGTCACCGGCGCGAACGCCGCGCTCGACGCACTGGCCGAGGCCCGGGACTCGGGCAATCTCGCGAATGTCAACAAGCTCGAGAAGGATCTCGCATTCAACCTCGGCGGTCACGTCAACCACTCGATCTTCTGGACCAACCTCTCGCCGGAGGGCGGCGGGCAGCCAGAGGGGGAGTTACAGGCGGCAATCGACGAGTACTTCGGTTCGTTTGATAAGTTCCAGGCTCACTTCGCCGCTGTCGCTGCGGGGATTCAAGGTTCGGGCTGGGCTGTGCTCAGTTGGGATGTGCTCGGTTCGCGTTTGATCGTGCAGCAGCTCTTCGATCAGCAGAGCAACACCGCCCAGGGTACGGTTCCAATCTTCCAGCTCGACATGTGGGAGCACGCGTTCTACCTCGATTACTTGAACGTGAAGGCCGACTACATCAAGGCTGTGTGGAACATCGCCAACTGGGAGAACGTCGCGAAGCGCTTCGAAGCTGCCCGCACGCAGACCCGCGGCCTGATCTAACCACTCATCTCTTAGGAATCATGCGCACCATTGCTTCACTCGGCCCGCTACGGTCGAAGACGGTTATTGTCCGTTGCGATTTGAACGTCCCCCTCGCCGACGACGCACATGGTGGCAAAGTCATTACCGACGATGGGCGGATCCGCGCCTCACTCACGACGATTCGCAAACTGCGGGAGTCGGGGGCGCGGATCGTGCTCATCAGTCACCTGGGTCGCCCGAAGGGCGAACCAGATCCACAATTTTCACTGGTGCCGGTCGCTGCGAGGATGCAAGAACTCCTCGGCGCTCCCGTTACGTTCGTGGGTGAAACCGTCGGTGCGAGTGCTTCACGCGCAATCGAAGCGCTTCACGACGGTGAGATCATTCTTCTTGAGAACCTCCGATTCAATGCGGGGGAAACAAGCAAGGACGACGAGGAGCGGCGCGCGTTTGCGGCTCGGCTCGCGAAGCACGCTGACCTGTTCATCTCTGATGGGTTCGGAGTCGTGCATCGCAAGCAGGCAAGCGTGTATGAGCTCGCCGAGCTTCTGCCGAGTGCGGCGGGAGAGTTAGTGGCAGCCGAACTCGAGGTGCTGAAACGACTCACTGATGACGCGCAGAAACCGTATGCTGTCGTGCTCGGCGGCTCAAAGGTTTCAGACAAACTTGGCGTCATTGCGCACCTTCTTGAGCGGGTGGATTCGCTGCTCATCGGTGGCGGAATGGTCTTTACTTTCCTCGCCGCCCAAGGTCACCAGGTAGCCTCGAGTCTGCTTGAAGAAGAACAGCTTGAGACTGTGCGCGGCTACTTGAGCGAGGCCGAGCGGCGCGGAGTGCGAATCGTACTTCCCACAGACATCGTCGTTGCAGCGTCGTTTGCCGCTGATGCCGCACATGAGGTCGTACCTGCAGACGCGATCGAGACAAGTGCTTTTGGTGCGAGTGGAATCGGGCTCGACATCGGCCCAGCGTCTGCACAAGCATTTGCGACGGAAATCTCCCAGGCGAAGACGGTTTTTTGGAATGGTCCGATGGGGGTATTTGAGATGGAAGCCTTCTCTCACGGAACCCGAGCCGTGGCTCAGGCCTTGACCGAAACATCTGGCTTCACAGTTGTCGGGGGCGGGGATTCGGCCGCCGCTGTTCGCTCACTTGGATTTGCCGACGACCGATTCGGACATATTTCTACCGGGGGAGGCGCAAGCCTTGAGTTCCTAGAAGGCAAGAGCCTTCCGGGGTTGGAGGTGCTTTCATGAACGAGTCACTTGCGCAGCAGCGGACACCGATCATCGCCGGGAACTGGAAGATGAACTTTGACCATCTCCAGGCGATTGCGTTCGTACAGAAACTCGCATGGAGTCTGAAGGATGTTCGCCACGACTACAACGACGTCGAGATTGCCGTCTTCCCGCCGTTCACCGACCTCCGTTCAGTACAAACGCTGATCTCGGCAGACAAGCTCTCACTCACCCTCGGTGCACAAGACGTCTCGGAATTCGCCTCTGGCGCATACACAGGCGACGTTTCGGCCTCAATGCTGAAGAAGCTCGAGACCGCCTACGTTATCGTCGGGCACTCTGAGCGGCGCGCTGGCTACAGCGAGTCGAGCGAGCTCGTGGGGCGAAAAGCAGCAGCGGCACAGGCGGTCGGCATTGTTCCCGTAATCTGTGTGGGCGAAACCGCTGAAGATCTGGAAGAACACGGTGCCGCCGCGGTGCCGGTCGAGCAGCTCACCGCAGCTCTTGCGCAGCTTTCCGCGGATGCAGAATTCATTGTTGCGTATGAGCCGGTGTGGGCGATCGGAAGCGGCGAGCCAGCAACGCCGGACCAAGCAGAGGACGTCACTCGGACCCTTCGCGAGGTTATTCGCGATCAGAAGGGCGACTCCGTCGCGAACGCTACCCGAATACTCTATGGTGGATCGGTCACAAGTCAGAACATCGCAGCGTTCATGAAACAACCAAATGTTGATGGCGCATTGGTTGGCGGAGCTAGCCTCAAAGTTGACGAATTCGGCCGTATTGCGCAGTACAAGAAGCATGTGACGGCGTAGCCCGTTATACTGGAGTCTGACTTACTGCGCCTCGTACGCGAAAGGCATGTACATTGCTCGTTCTGAAGATCATTCTGATCTCGCTGCTCGTTCTCACGAGTCTGCTGCTGACCCTGTTTATTCTGTTGCACAAGGGTCGTGGCGGCGGCCTCTCCGATATGTTCGGCGGCGGCGTGACGTCAAGCCTCGGCTCCTCCGGAGTCGCAGAACGGAATCTCAATCGTATTACCATCGTCGTGTCGATTGTGTGGTTCTTCTCGATCATCGGCATCGGGCTCGTTGATCGTTTCTCGCTTATCTAGAAATTTTTGAAAGCAGGTCATTCGTGGCAGGCAGCAACGCCATTCGTGGTGCTCGCGTCGGTTCAGGTCCTATGGGCGAAATGGATCACGGTGTACGCGCTGAACGTACCAAAGTCTCGTACTGGGATGCACTTGGTAATGAAACCGTAAGGTACTTCTCAGCAGATGTTCCTGATGAGGAGATCCCTGA
>JBEBUJ010000137.1:0-3608 GCA_040393365.1 Leucobacter denitrificans | reverse complement strand
TGGCGGGCGACCCTCCGCGCACCGCTGCTCGCGGTGTTCGCGGGAGTCGCCCTGTTCATCTGGTTTGCCGAGAACATCGGCACCTGGGCGGGGGCGTGGATCTACCCGCACCAGGAGGCGAGCTGGGAGCTTGTTTCGCCGCAGAAACTCGTGGCGTGGTTCCTGCTCATGATCATCTCGGTGGTCATGGTGACCTGGGTGTATCCACCCGAGGAGCCTGAGCCCGTGGCCTCATTAGATCAGGTCAGATTAGATCCAGGCTCCCGAGAGGGCTCCGCCCAGTACGCTGAGTCCGAAGAGCCCAACGAACACGATCGCGATGAGCGCCGAGAGCGCGAGCATCGCCGCGTTCAGCCAGACGCCCCAGAGCGCGAGGGTGCGCTCGGCGGTGCGGCGGCGCAGCGAGATGATGCCGAAGATCAGGCCAACGACCGGGGCGATGAAGGTCCATCCCGCGACGATTGACGCGATACCGAGCACGAAGCTCGTGACCGCGAAGGCGTTGCCCTGGTCGCTCGTTGCAGGGTGTGTGGGCTGCGTTTGCTGAGTGCTCGGTGTCGGTGCGGTTGCTTCCGTGGGCGCCACTGGCGCTGGGTATTCGACCGGTGTTTCAAGTGTGTGAGTTGACATGGTGTCGCTCCTGTTCTGTGGTGTATCACCAACGTACGGCTGAGCGATGCCTCTGCGCGTCCTGCCTCGGTATTATCGCTGTAGTACCTCGGTACATATTCGTGGGTCGCATCTTCACAATTTCAACGACGAAAGGACGTGCGATGGATACCGTCAGCACCGCTGATCTGTACGACGAACGCGGGGACGAACTGCAGTCGATATCGCTGCAGTTTCAAGACATTGGGGGTGAAACCGGGTTCACTGGCCCCGTGCGAACGGTGCGATGCTTTCAAGACAACGCTCTCTTGAAGAGCATTCTGTCGATGCCCGGTGACGGCTCGGTGCTCGTCATCGACGGTGGTGGATCGCTGGAGACCGCGCTCGTCGGAGACATTATTGCAGGACTCGGGGTCGACAACGGTTGGGCGGGTCTCATCGTGAACGGGGCAATCCGTGACCGCGTCGCGATCGGTGTGCTCCCGCTCGGTGTAAAGGCGCTCGGTTCAAACCCCGCCAAGTCGACGAAGACTGGCGAGGGCGAGAGCGACGTCGAGGTGTCATTCGGTGGAGTCACCTTTAGGCCGGGGGCGACCGTCTGGTGCGACGCTGACGGAATCCTCGTCGAGCGATAGCCGTGCGGTGAAGACGCTGCGGCGCTACGTCGCCTTTCTTCCCTACGTCGCGATGTCGATTGTGCACGTGACGCTGTTGTTCATCGAGAGCCCATTTGGTGGCCCAACAAAGTTGTGGCTCATGCCGTTGCTCGCGCTCGGCGTGCTCTCGACCTCGACTGGTATACACCCGTGGCCGTGGCCCGCCCTGATCCTTCTGATTGTGGCAATTGGGTTCTCGGGGCTCGGAGACGGTTCGGCGACCTTCTTTCCAATGTTCGACGACGAGCTGCCGATGATGCTTGCGTGTTTCGGGCTTGCACACGTGGTGTACGTGGTCATCATGTGGCGGGTGAGAGGGATCTCTCGGGGTGGTTTTCCGCTCTGGTCGCTCGTCTACGTCGTGGCGTATGCGGTGCTCATGGTGCTGCTCGTGCCGCACACGGGAGCGCTCACCGTGCCGGTGATGCTCTATGGCCTCTTGCTCGTGGCTACGGCCGCGTTCGCCGCTCGGTGCGGGCCGATCATTGCTTGGGGCGGCGCCTGGTTTCTCATGTCAGACGCGATCCTCGCGTTCCGGCTCTTCAGACCTGAGATCATGCCCGACTGGACGAGTGGCACCGTGATGCTCACGTACTGCCTAGGACAGGGGCTGCTTGTCTATGGAATCTTCGTCGCGCTGCGTGAGAGGTCGCTAGTGACCGGCTTGGCCCAAGAGCTTCAAGAGCCTCGTCGATCCACGGGCTGACTCGGCACCTGCCGCTTCACAGCGCACGCGAAGTTCGGCGTCGCTCGTCACGACGGTGATCAGGCCGCCGTGCCCTGCGCACGCTTGAACCTCGGCAACAATCGTGTCGTCGCCCGAGTTCTTCGAGTCGACGACACGTACGTGCGACGTGCTCTCGATGCCGCGCGCGGTGCTCTCGGTAACGAACACCCACTCGGGGTAGACGAGTGCAAGGTCGAAGATCTGTGGGATATCCATGAAACCGGGGCGGATCCCCTCGCCGCTCACCGCGAGCTCGTGGATGCGGTCGCGCAGCTTCTCAGTGGCACCCTTGCGATCCTTCCACCAGCCGTCTGGAACCGCGCCGACCACGTTGGCGGAGTCAACGATGACCGTCGGCCTGCGCCGCACAATCGGCAGGAGCAGCTGCCACGTGCTGGCAAAGGCCGGGTGAAGATTGCGGGTGGCGACCTCGTCGACCGGCACCCACTCGAGCGCGTGGCTCTCGGGGTCGGTGATCTCGGGTTCGAACGGGGTCGTCACCTCGGCAACGACGGTCGTGTAGCTCCAGACGCCGCGGTCGAGCACATGCGTGTACGTCGGAACCACCGCATTATCGGGCACGCCCGCCTCTTCTTGCGACTCACGAATCGCGCCCGTGATCTTTGCCTCGCCCTCGTGGAGCGCGCCACCTGGAATGCCCCAGGTGTCACCGTGATCGCTCCAGCTCACGCGGTGCTGCATCAACACCGCGTCGAGATTTCGATCGTAGGCGAGCAGTCCCGCGGCACCGAATTTGCCCCAGTACCTGTTTCCGTCTGCCGCGGTTACCCACGCGTCACCGGAAGCTCTGAGGTCACTCATTGCTCCAGACTATCGCTCGAGACCATGAGTCGCCGTGTATTTGCCGGATGTTCGCCGTGTTGTACGGGGGAGCGTATTCTGTGTCTGGGTCTGCGTCGATTGGTTCGCGGGGTTGCGCTGTTCGGTTTGTGAGGTCGGGCTGTTTGTTTCGCGGGTAGTGCTCCTCAGTTCGCGGGTGGCTCGATCGTTCGGCTAAGATAGGGGAGTTGCCTGCGCTTCGGTGTGGATGCAACGGGCTGTGGCGCAGTTTGGTAGCGCACTTGACTGGGGGTCAAGTGCGGTAACGACTCGGTACGGCTCGAAAATAGAACAACGGGATGTGGCGCAGCTTGGTAGCGCACCTGACTGGGGGTCAGGGGGTCGCAGGTTCAAATCCTGTCATCCCGACGGAAAAGCCCTGATGAGAAGCCATTTCTCGTCAGGGCTTCTGTCGTTTCTGATGACCTTCGCTGAGGCTCTAATCGAGTCCAAAACTGGGTCCGTGAGCCGCGTCTCGCTTCGGTCGCTCATCGGCCAGATATTGCTCTAGTGGGCCAAAAAGTGGAAATCTCGGTGAAGGCGATCAAAGCACGGTTGCGGAAGCGGCTCTCGATTGACCCCGACGCGCTGCTCTTCTGCAACCGCGGCGGCGGCGCGCTGACGACCAACAACGTTCGACGCCGCCTGCGCGACGTGATGGACAAGGCCGGACTGACTGGCGTTACGCCGCACCGCTTCCGCCGCACCGGAGCAACCGCGATCAACGACGCCGGAGGCATCGACCTCGCCGCCGAACTCCTCGGACACACCGACCC
>JBEBUJ010000136.1:0-3667 GCA_040393365.1 Leucobacter denitrificans | reverse complement strand
AGCGACGGGTCAACCGCGCGATTACCGCGAACTGACGAACTCATCGCTCCCCTTTCCCTAACAACCGGATTCTACCCGGTCAGTCTGCGAAACTCCGGCGCGAGCCAGTCGCTACATACCCTGCGGCATGTCTTGGAAGCGAGAGTAGTGCCCCTGGAAGGCAACGGTGACGGTGCCGGTGGGACCATTACGTTGCTTTGCGAGAATAAAGTCTGCCTCGCCGGCGCGCGGATGATCTCGATCACTCGATGCCTCGCGGTGCAGGAGCACAACCATGTCGGCGTCTTGCTCGAGTGAGCCTGACTCTCGCAGGTCGCTGATTGCGGGCATCTTGTCGGCGCGCTGCTCCGATGCACGATTGAGCTGTGACAGCGCGATGACCGGCACGTCAAGCTCTTTCGAAAGCAGCTTGAGCGCACGCGAGAACTCGCTCACCTCTTGCTGGCGGCTTTCGACACGCTTCCCGCTCGAAAGCAACTGCAAGTAATCAATGACCACCATCTTGAGTCCGTGCTGCTGCTTGAGTCTTCGGCACTTCGCGCGTATCTCGACGAGCGTGAGGTTCGGGCTGTCATCGATATAGAGCGGAGCCTCTGCGATGCGCGCCTGAGTCGCCGCGAGCTTCTGGAAGTCGCGGCTGTCGAGCGAACCTTTGCGCAGGGTCTGCATCGGAATCGTGGCCTCTGCTGCGAGCAACCGCATCGCGATCTCGGCGCGACCCATTTCGAGCGAAAAGAAGACCGTCGGTGCTGCGGCGTGCACTGAGGCGTGCCGCGCAACATCGAGTGCGAGGGTCGACTTACCCATGGCGGGGCGTGCGGCGATGATGATCATCTGTCCCCCGGCGAACCCATTGGTCATTGCATCGAGTTCGCTGAATCCAGTTGGCACCCCGAGCATGCCGTCAGGGGTTGAGTTCGCACGGTGGATCTCCTCGATCGCCGCGTCAACCGCAAGAGATAGAGGAACATAGTCTTCGCTCTGAGCCTCACCCGTGACCGAATAGATCTCTGATTGGGCGATATTCACCAGGTCGAGTGCTTCACCCTCTGCGGCATATCCCATCTGCACGATGCGCGTGCCAGCTTCGACGAGTCGTCGCAAGACAGCCTTCTCACCGACAATGTCGGCGTAGAATCCCGCATTTGCCGCGGTCGGCACAATGCTCGTGAGCGTGTGGAGGTACTCTGCACCGCCGGCGCGCTGCAGGTCGCCAGCCTTTGCGAGCGCATCTGTCACCGTGATGACATCGGTCGGCTCCCCCTGGGAGTACAACGTCAGTACCGCGTCGTAGATAACCTCGTGCTTTGGCACATAGAAGTCATCGCCACGCAGCACACCCGTTACATCGGCGACGGCGTCTTTCGACAGCAGCATGCCACCAAGCGCACTCTGCTCTGCGAGCAGGTCGTACGGAGGCGTGCGCTCGTATTCATGGCCTCGCTGCTCGTCCATGGGCTGCGAGATTCCAAGATGGGCGATCGACACTCGTTGACTCCTTCTGCGAAACCCGGGCTGTTACCAATTGATGACACCCCAGACCTCAGACATTCACCGTAGGGCTGAGCGCAACTTGCTTCAAGCTGTCGATTTCCACCCTGTGGATAACCCTGTGTGAAACTCACGATTAAACACGGCAACTTATACACATTATTGGGGATAACTTGTGGATTGAATGTGGGTTTTTCAGGGAATCTACGTTCTGACCTGGTGTTTTATTCTGTTAAAGAAGAAAAGTTATCAACCTTCAGGTGCAACTTTAACCTTGCGAAAAAGACCCACATGTGGAGAACTCTCGCGATCCAGCGCAAGCCACATCCGATCCACAAATTTCCCTGTTCACGTACCATTCACCGACACGACACGCTGCAGTAGCCCCACAACCCAATACCCTGTGCGCGCGCCAAGCGCCCCGCAAATGCACGCAGGAACGACGAACGGGGCCCGATCCACACCAGCGGATCAGACCCCGTTCGGAACGCGTTGCGCGTGCGATTAGCGCTGTGAGATCACCTGAATGGTTACCTCAGCGTCGACGCCCTCGTGCAGGTGCACGATCGCCTTGTACTCGCCGGTCGACTTGATCGTCGGGAGCGAGATCTTGCGCTTGTCTACCTCACCGAGGCCAGCAGCCTCGATAGCAGCTGCAACAGCAGCGGGCTTCACCGAGCCGAAGAGACGGCCACCGGTGCCGGTCTTTGCCTCGAGGCGGATCTTGCCGGCCTCCTGCAGCTTAGCCTTCAACGCCTGAGCGTCTTCAACCGAAGCAAGGGCACGGGCCTCACGAGCTGCACGAATCTGCTCGACCTGAGCGCCGCCACCGCGGGTCCAGTTCACAGCAAAACCCTGCGGTACGAGGAAGTTACGGGCGTAGCCGTTCTTTACCTCGACAACGTCACCCGCGGAACCGAGGCCACGGACCTCGTGCGTAAGAATAACTTTCGACATGATGGTCTCTCCTTAGCGGCCAGAGCCGGCGTAGGGGAGGAGAGCCATCTCGCGGGCGTTCTTCACTGCCTTTGCGATCAGACGCTGCTCCTGAACGGACACGCCGGTGATTCGGCGGGCGCGGATCTTTCCGCGCTCAGAAATGAACTTGCGAAGCGTCGCGACATCTTTGTAATCGATGACGCCGACGGTCTGCTTCTTCGCCGGTGCGGCCGCCTTAGCGTTCTTACCGCGAGCCGGCTTGCGGCTTCCACCGCTTGACTTGCCTGCCATGATGATCTCTTTTCGTAAAACGTTCTGGCATGGGCCAGAACACAGAAGTGTGTCACGCCCGAATGGGCGAAGTGTGCCTTAGAAGGGCTGCTCGTCGTCGAAGCCGCCACCGAAGTCGGAGGAGCTGTTCGACGAGCCCTGCGCACCCTGGCCCGAGTTGGTCCAGGGATTGTCCTGTGCCTGTGCCTGCGGCTGAGCCCAGCCGCTCTGGCCCTGAGGCTGACCGCCACCGAAGCCGCCAACCTGGCCACGTGCCTGACCGCGCGTTACCTGCGCGGTGGCGAAGCGAAGTGACGGACCAACCTCTTCGACCTCAAGGTCGAGAGAGGTGCGCTGCTGCCCCTGGTTATCGGTGTAGCTGCGCTGGGTGAGGCGGCCCTGCACGATGACGCGCATGCCCTTGGTGAGCGTTGCCGCAATGTTGTCGGCGTACTCACCGTATGCTCGGCAACCGAGCCACAGCGCTTCGCCGTCTGACCAGTCGCCAGACTGACGGTCACGCACGCGCGGGGTCGAGGCGATCCTGAAGGTCACCCACGACTTGCCGGCCTGGCTCACGCGAGGCTCGGGATCGGCAACAAGGTTACCGACGACTGTGATCAGCGGCTCTCCGGCCATAAGCTATGCGCCAACCTTAGCGGCGCGAGCGGCCTTAGCCTGATCGCGCTTTGCCTTCGCCGCACGCTGAGCGATGAGCTCGTCGGCACGCAGCACCTTGGTGCGAAGCACGGCTTCTGAGAGACCCAGCTGGCGGTCGAGCTCAGCGGTCGCCTCAGGGGTCGCGGTGAAGTTCACGACGACGTAGATGCCCTCTGACTGCTTGTTGATCTCGTATGCGAGACGGCGCTTGCCCCAGATGTCCACGTTCTCGATCTCGCCACCCGCATTGCGGATAACGCCGAGGAACTTGTCCATGCTGGGGGCCACAGTGCGCTCATCGATACCG
>JBEBUJ010000135.1:0-3884 GCA_040393365.1 Leucobacter denitrificans | reverse complement strand
CACCCACGACCTGGGTCTCGCGGCGGAGCGCGCCGAGAAGCTCATCGTGATGTACAAGGGCAACATCGTCGAGTCGGGTCCGAGTCGCGAGATTCTGCAGAACCCCAAGCACCCGTACACTCGGCGCCTCGTCTCGGCGGCACCGAGCCTCGCGTCGCGCCGAATTGGTGCGGACGCAGATCTCGCACCTGCGCCAACGAGCGAGTTTGACGTCGCGACAATTGCGGAAGAGCACACGTCGAAGACACAGGTGGGCGAGCCGCTCATCGAGGTCGAGGGGCTGCGCAAGGTGTACAAGCTGCGCAAGGGCAACTTTGGGCATGAAGATTTCGTCGCGGTCGACGGCGCGAGTTTCACTATCAACCGCGGTGAGACGCTCGCGCTCGTGGGAGAGTCGGGCTCAGGGAAGTCGACGATCGCGAAGATGGTTCTGCAGCTTGAAAAGCCCACCGACGGAACCATTAAGGTCGCTGGTAAAGACACCTCGAAGTTCACCGCGCGGCAGTTGTTTGAATTGCGTCGCACACTGCAGCCGGTGTTCCAGGATCCGTACGGCTCACTCGATCCGCTGCACAACATCGGCAATACGATCATGGAGCCGCTCAACATTCACGACATCGGTGATCAGACGAGTCGAAAGGCGCGCGTGCTTGAGCTGCTCGATCAGGTTGCCTTGCCGCGCGAGCTGGCGACGAGATATCCGAACGAACTGTCGGGCGGCCAGCGTCAGCGTGTGGCAGTTGCGCGTGGGCTCGCACTCAAGCCAGACATCCTTGTGCTTGACGAGGCAGTTTCTGCCCTTGACGTACTCGTGCAGGCGCAGATTCTCGATCTGCTCGCCGAACTGCAGCGCGACCTCGGACTGACGTACCTGTTCATCACCCACGATCTCGCGGTTGTGAGGCTCATCGCTGACCGGGTATGCGTGATGCAGCAGGGGCGGATCGTGGAGCAAGCGACGACCGAAGAGGTCTTCGAATCTCCACGCGAGGAGTACACGCAAAACCTCCTGGCTGCGATTCCCGGCGCTTCGATTGAGCTCGGATTGAACTCCTGACCTTTTTCTCCGATTGAGTGGCCCCGAAAGTTGACATCAGTCAAACTCGGGGCTGCTCGACGTTCACATGCGCCTCATGTAATATAGAACGTTCGCATATTTACGATCGTAAGGATCCACCTCTATGGCTCTCGCAACTCGCGAAGACCTTCGTAACGTCGCTATCGTCGCTCACGTCGACCACGGCAAGACCACCCTCGTTGACGCCATGCTGCGTCAGACCAACTCGTTCGACGCGCACGCCGACGTCGACGATCGAGTGATGGACTCGAACGATCTTGAGCGCGAGAAGGGCATCACGATCCTCGCGAAGAACACCGCAATCAGTTACGAGGGCGAGCACGCAACGAACGGGCCCATCACCATTAACGTGGTTGACACGCCGGGTCACGCCGACTTCGGCGGCGAGGTCGAGCGTGCGCTTTCCATGGTTGATGGCGTCGTGCTGCTTGTTGATTCGAGCGAGGGGCCGCTTCCGCAGACACGCTTTGTGCTGCGCAAGGCGCTGGAGGCGAAGCTACCTGTGATCCTCGCGGTCAACAAGACCGACCGTCCCGATGCGCGAATCGAAGAGGTCGAGGGGGAGGCACAGGACCTGCTGCTCGGTTTGGCGTCTGACCTCTCTGAGGACAACCCGGATATCGACGTTGACGCGGTGCTCGACGTGCCGACCGTGTACCTTTCGGGCCGCGCAGGCGCAGCGAGCCACACCCGTCCAGCCGACGGTTCGCTGCCAGACAATCTCGACCTCGAGCCTCTGTTCCAGACCATTCTCGAGCGGGTCCCCGCTCCGCAGCACGACGACGAACACCCACTGCAGGCTCATGTCACGAACCTCGACTCGTCGCCGTTCCTCGGCCGTATCGCGCTGCTTCGCGTGCATAACGGGTGGATCAAGAAGGGCCAGACCGTGGCGTGGGTGAAGCACGACGGTTCGACGCAGAACGTGCGCATCACCGAACTCATGCTCACCAAGGCGCTCACCCGTTACCCCGCCGAGCAAGCGGGTCCTGGTGACATCGTGGCCATTGCGGGCATCGAGGACATTACCATCGGTGAAACCATCGCTGATGCAGAGGATGTGCGGCCGCTGCCGACCATCTCGGTCGATGAACCTGCGATTTCAATGACCATCGGTGCAAACACGTCGCCGCTTGTCGGCAAGGTGAAAGGGCATAAGCTCACCGCCCGCATGATCAAAGATCGTCTCGACCGTGAGCTCATCGGCAACGTTTCGCTCCGCGTGCTCGACACTGGCCGTCCCGACTCGTGGGAGGTGCAGGGGCGCGGCGAGCTTGCGCTCGCTATCCTTGTCGAGAACATGCGCCGCGAGGGCTTCGAGCTCAATGTCGGCAAGCCTCAGGTTGTTACCAAGACAGTCGACGGCAAGGTGCACGAACCATACGAGCACCTGACAATCGATACCCCTGAGGACCACCTCGGTGCCATCACCCAGCTCCTCGCTGCCCGCAAGGGCCGCATGGAGAACATGGTGAACAACGGCACCGGCTGGGTGCGCATGGAGTTCATCGTGCCGTCGCGCGGGCTCATCGGCTTCCGCAGCGAGTTCATGACCATCACCCGCGGCACCGGCATCGCGAACGCGATCTCGCACGGCTACGCCGAGTGGGCCGGCCCCATCGTCACCCGCAACAACGGCTCGATCGTGGCCGACCGTGCGGGCGTCGTGACGCCGTTCTCGCTCATCAACCTCCAGGAGCGCATGACCTTCTTCGTGCAGCCCACCGCCGAGGTGTACGAGGGCATGGTCATCGGTGAGAACTCGCGTTCGGAGGACATGGACGTGAACATCACCAAGGAGAAGAAGCTCACGAACATGCGTTCGTCGAACGCTGACAACTTCGAGTCCATGACGCCGCCTCGCAAGCTCACACTCGAGGAATGCCTTGAGTTTGCGCGCGAGGACGAGTGTGTTGAGGTTACGCCCGAACACGTGCGCATTCGCAAGGTCGAGCTCGATGCTGTCGCTCGTGCGCGCACAGCATCGCGCAACAAACAGAAGTAAGTTCACAGGTCGCGGCCATGCAGCTCGGCGTGAGCCCCGCGTAGTATCGGATTCATGGCTCTCATGCATCCGCACACAACACTGGTTCCCAGCAAGCTTGAACTCCTTGCCGGGTGGCTTCCTGCACAGCCGTGGTTCTCAGGAGATCCGACCAAACTCGAGAGAGTCGCCGAGTACCGTCTCGACGACCCGGAGGGCGAAGTCGGGCTGAACGGTATCTTGCTCACCGCGGGGGATTCAACGGTGTACCACGTGCCGATGACCTATCGAAATGCGCCGCTTGAGGGAGGCGACGAGTTTCTTGTGGGCACGACCGAGCATGGTGTGCTGGGCAAGCGGTGGGCGAGCGAGGCGATTGGAGACCCGGTCTATCGCGCGGTGCTCGCACAGACGATCGCACACGGAGAGCACGGCGCCGACGAGTTGGTTGAAGACGAATCTGGCAACGTGCAGCCTCGCGAGATCACGGTCCCATTGCGTGGATCGGGGGAAAAGGACGCGCCGGTGCCCGAGATGTGGGCCGCTGAAGTGACGCGCGACGGCATCTCTTCTGTTGCTTCGACAGGCCTTGCAAAGCTCACAGTCGTTCATATTCCGGGAGCGATTTCTGAGCTCGGGGTGTCGGTGAAAACGCTCACTGCGACATGGCCGGGCCAGATGGATCCGCTCGTCATTGCGACCCTTGTATAGCAGCAGTTTCGCCCTGCAATTTTCGCAATGTTCGACCAAACCGATAGACTGATCCGTGCGTGAAAACGCAATCGGGATGTGGCGCAGCTTGGTAGCGCACGTCGTTCGGGA
>JBEBUJ010000134.1:0-3938 GCA_040393365.1 Leucobacter denitrificans | reverse complement strand
GGACTCCACGTCGAGGTCGATATCGGGAAGAGTGAGCCGTTCGGGAGAGAGGAAGCGTTCCCAGATGAGACCATTCTCGATCGGTTCAACGCCCGAGGTGCCGAGCACGAAGTTCAGCACCGACCCGACCCCGGAGCCGCGTGCTTGGATGCGCACCCCCATGCCTCGGATGATGTCGGCAACACGGGCGACGGTGAGGAAGTAGGGAGCGAACCCGAGAATCTCGACCGTCTCCATTTCGTGCGCGAGTTGTGCTTCCACCCGGCGTCGCATCGACTCGCCCGCTGAAGGGTAGTGGTTCGAGATGCCAGCCTGAGCTTTCTGCCAGAGAGCCTGAAGCGGGTCTCCGTCAATGCCGATGACAGAAGCCTCCGGCATGATCGGGGTGCCGATCCCGACATGCTGAACAGGATCAAGCAGGCACCGTTCTGCTAGACGTTCCGTCTCTCGCATGAGGTCAGCGACGCTTCGATCGTGCGCAGAAGTCGCGACGACCTGCCGCGCGATGCGTTCCATTTCCTCGCCGGACTTCAACCACGCCTGACCAGTCGGCTGCAGCTCGTCAATCTCATCCAGACTTCTCAGGAGCCGCGCCGCATCAGCGACATCGGCAGTGGCTGCCTCGGTCGGTTCCGCGTAGCGCACCGCGTTTGTCAGGACGGCGGGCAACTCCTGAAACTCGGCGAGCGCCAGCATTCTTGTTGCTGGGGTGATGCTCCCAGGTTGCCCCGGCTCTGCCAGGTGACAGACCACCTCGATGACTATCGAGGGTTCGGGCATGATCTCTACCCAGCGACGGAGCAAGGTGCGTGCCTCTCGTTGCTGTCGTCCAGTAATGGCTTGACCGACATCGGAGAGCGGGCCGAGAAGAATCACGAGTCGATCGTGTGCCGCCAGTTCCGCCAGACGGGCGCGCCTGATCGCTGGTTTCTTGCCCAGCTCGTGGGCGGCACTGACGGCATGGCACAGTGCCGCATACCCCTCGCGAGAACCCGTCGCCAGCACCACGACGCGACCCAGCGATTGGCCTGCGTCATCGAGGACAGCAAGTTCGCAGCCGAGGATCGGTGCAATACCTTCTGCTTGGCACGCACGGACGTGTTTCACGGCCCCATAGAGGCCATCTCGGTCGGTCAGTGCGAGGGCGCTCATGCCATGAGATGCGGCGCGCGCAGCCAGAACTTCGGGCATGGTGACGCCGAAGTGTGTGCTGTAACCGCTATGGAGGTGGAGGTGGGTAAAGGACACGGTCAGCTACTCCCATGCGAGCGAGAGGCGCCATCCGTCTGAAGAGCTGAGATGGGCGATGTCATAGGTGCGGGCGTCCTCAAGCGTGCCCGTCGACGAGGCTTCCACGCGCCAGAGTTCATGGTCAATATGGGATGGGGCCTCTGCTTCCTTCCACCAGCTCCGACGGCGGAAGAAAGCTTGCGGCACGCCGAAGATCTCGTACTCAAACCGTCGCCAGACGAATGCGCGAGGCTCGCCCTCGGGGGACAGGGTGACGGTAATCGGCTCATCAACCTGCGTTGGCATTCCACACCTCCTCTGCATTTAGTCGAACATATGTTCGATGCGCGTAGATTGTGAGTGTAGAGCGAGCCACCGACATCGAGCAACGCTCAACGAGTGGTTGAAGCTTGCCTCGGGTCTAATAGGTGGTAGTGCGCGAACCGGGACTTCCGCCATCATGTGCATATGGGTATGGCAAAACGAGCGATGATGGAGCAGGAGGCTCAGGGTTGGAATTACACCGACGAGCTGGTCTGCGCGGCATGTGTAGACGCTGACGCGCTAGAGAAGGTCATCGCCGAAGCGGCAGAAGAAGATGAGGATTGCAGCTTCTGCGGCAGTTCTCCCGCAGCCTCCCTCGACGTGTTGATGGAAGCTTTCGTTGCTGGAATCGGACACGAATACAACACCGCAGATGACGAACTCATTCCGTATGAATCTCGGGAGGGCGGCTATCAGTTCTTCGCGGGGCCGGGTTACGACTCCTGGGATCTAGTGGGCGAGTTTGAGGACATTCTCATCGGCGATGGGCTTATCGACGCGGTTCGCCGTTCACTGCACGACACCATGTGGGTGGAGCGAGATTATGTTTGGCGCAGGCGAGACGAGGTGTTGAGCGATGCCTGGGGAGCCTTCTGCGACGCCGTAAAGTATCGCACTCGCTATGTGTTTTGGTTGACAAACAATGAGGATGAGGAGCGCGAGCGAGGATACGGTGAGGTGCCTGTCGCGAAGGTTCTGCACGATATCGGCATCCTCCTTGACACGCTCGGAGCGGTGCGGACCGTTCCAGAGGGTTCGAGACTGTGGCGCGCGCAGGTGCATGACGAGAGCACGCTTCTCCCGAGCGCGGATGCGGGGCGGTTGGGTACTGCGCCAAGGGCCTTCGCAAAGATCTCGAACCGGATGAGTCCTGCGGGAATCCCGATGTTCTACGGGGCCACCGAGCCTGCTACGGCGGTGTCTGAGGTTGCGGCGCACACCAACCTCAGGTCGACCGGGAGTTATGTGACCGTTGGAGCGTTCGAGACTACACAAGCAATCTCGGTCGTGGATCTCGCATCCCTCCCACCGGTGCCGTCAATTTTTGATCCTGATATTGGTCGGTACTGGCGTGAGATCAGGTTCCTTCATGATTTCGTTGCAGCGCTCACCGCCCCCGTTGCGGAGGGTGACGAACCGATTGACTATGTTCCCACCCAGGTTGTCACGGAGTTCTTTATCAGAGCGTTCACCTCCTCCGACCATGAAGTAATGGTTGGGGTTGTCTACCCCTCGGCAGCGTGTCCTGGCGGAACTGCGATGGTGCTAGACATTCCAAACGAACGATGCCTCGACGCATTGGACACAACGGAGCAAGTCGCACTCGTTCTCGATCAAGATTCCGTACGCACGGAACCACTCCGATCTTCTAGCGGCGACTACTGAGGTCTCTTGACTGGCAGGAATCGGCGAGCCGAAGCCCAGACGGGACATCGTGGTCCCGCGATGACCATGAAGTCTTAAGATGCGGCGACCGCTTCAATCAGTGAGCGCTCATCGACCTTGGAGCCGCGAGTAGTCGGCAACCAGGCCGGCCCAATAGGTCTGAACGTCAGACGCGAAGCCACATCCGCCGAAGCATCTTGCACATAGTCGAGGAGAGCCTTGCTGCCCGGTGTACGCGGGTCGAGCCAGTCCGCCCAGACACGTTCGCTCAGGTAGAGCGGTTCGCGGTCATGAACGTTGATCATCTCTCCCTGCGGTGGGTGAGTCAGAATCGTTGCGGAGAGCACCCAGCGCGCGGGGTCGTCGTCTGCCTTCGCCGGATCACGCCACCACTCGTACAGGCCTGCGAATGCCAGAAGCTCGCCCTCCCGGGAGGGGTAGATGTAGAACGACTGCCGGTCGCCAGTCTTGCGTCTTTCGTAGAAGCCGCTCGCAGGAATGATTGCCCGCCGCTTGGCGAATGCCCCTCGGAACATCCCGCTTTCAGGAACCCGCTCAACTGTTGCATTAATGGGCGTGGGCCTGTCGGTGAGAGATTTCTTGAAGGGTGGCACCAAGCCCCAACGCGCCGATTCGAGTCGACGACCCTCTTTCCCTTCCTTTGCGGACTCAAGCACGATGGCGATCTGTTCCGACGGAGCGATATTGAATGAGGGCTTCGGGCGTTGATCGGCGACATGCTCGATGCCGAAAAGCGGGATGAGATCGTCCGCTACTCGAGTCAACACATACCTGCCGCACATACCGCCAGCCTATGAGCGGCCTGAGTCATTGGCCAGCGCTATATGCGATGGGTGAAAAAGCGCACCTTAGAACTCAGGCAGCTGGAGCAGGGATGGTTTGATGCGCGACTCGGGGCGACCTTGACGAGATAACGCTCATGGCTCATAGTAAACGCCAGAATTTAAGCAGGAACACTATGGATGAAGGGATCTTCA
>JBEBUJ010000133.1:0-3998 GCA_040393365.1 Leucobacter denitrificans | reverse complement strand
CCAGAACCTTCTGGTTCTTGCCTGCCTTGAGCAGTCGCGCCAAGCTCCTTTGACTACTCGGATGTAAGTGAATCTCAGGCTCGTCGATACCGACGACGCTTGCGCCCTCACTCAAGAGGTCATACAGGGCAATCGCGTAAAGCGCTCTCGTTCCATCCGACTGTTCAGACAGATCCCGAGGTTTACCACCCTTGGTGACCTGCAACCGAACATCACTCAGAACATCGTTGTCCGCCGCCGCCCCGGGGACGAATGCAAGCTCATCCTTTTCGATAGCCTCGGGTAACGCTCTCGAAAGCTGTGCAGCTAACGAATCTCGCAGCTCCTCAAGAACCTTCGAGTCTTTCAGTGAACCCGCGAAACTTTCAGCAAAAGTTTCAAAGGACTCCCTCTCACTTCCGAGATCAACGGCTTCAAGGATGTCGTCAAGGGCAGACTTGCGATTGTCGCGGAGGTCACGTACCTGAGAAGTAGCACTCAAGAACTTCCAGCCAAGACCGGCAACCTGCTCTCGGGAGAGCTGGCGGCCAGTGTTTCCGGTGATGGCAGTCCGCTCTAGGGTGACCGTTTCACTATCGTCAACGATCGCGCTGAGTCGAATGGTCAAATGCGCGTACTTGGTCGAAGGGTCAATGTGGATTTCATCGGGAAAAAGCGCAATATCGTCGTCATTGAACGTGTCGAGCGTAACTTCTACAATGAATGGCTGATCCGTATCTCGGAAGTCCTCGGACGAAATATTTGCGTAAAGCTGCGCGGTGCTACTTCCAAGGGCCAGGTCAAAAAGACGCAAGATCGATGACTTCCCGACATCGTTAGCACCTACCAGCACGAGGTGCTCTCTTACTTCGATTTCAAAGTCCTGTAGCCGTCGATGATTCTCGACCTTCAGCCTTGTAACTCTCACTGCTCCGCTTCCCCATTCGCAAACAGTTCAGCCTGCTGCAGCACGAGATCGATCGCCTTCTCTTCTGCATCAGGTGGATAGTCGTACCGCGCAAGCAGTCGGCGAACTTTGGAGCGCATCTTTGCGCGCACAGATTCCTTGAGACTCCAGTCGATCGTGGCTGACTCCCGCACAGCCTTCACGAGCCTCTGCGCGATCTCCTTGAGCACATCATCGCCAAGTTCGAGAACAGCAGAATCACTCTGGACAATTGCGTCGTAGAACGCGACCTCATCCTCGCGGAGGCCAAGCTCCTCGTGTCGCTGCTTCTCGTCGCGCATTTGCTTCGCGAGCTTCACCAGTTCGGCAATAATCTCGGCGGTCGTGAGCGAGCGGTTGGTGTAACGGTTGACGGCCTCATCCAGCAGCTCCGAGAACTTTCGAGCCTGAACGATATTGGTGCGCTGGACGGTGCGAATCTGATCATTGAGCAGGCGTCGCAGCAGACCCATCTGGAGGTTCGGCTGTTCCTTATCTGCGAGCGAGTCGAGGAACTCGTCACTCAAGATGGAAAGCTCTGGAGTCTCAACGCCAGCCAGCTTGTAGATATCAACGACCTGATCGGCAGCAACGGCCTCGTTGAGGAGTTGCCCGAGCGCCGTGTCGATTTCGACCGCCCCTGAACCCCCTCGACCCGAGTCTGGGTTCTGAATCTTGAGAATGGCAGCACGTACGTCCGTGAACAGGCGCACGTCGTTTCGGATGCGCGCCGCTTCATCTCGTGCACCTGCAAGAGCAAATGCTTTGGCGAGCGCGAGCACTTGATCATTGAACCGTTTCGTCCGATCTGGATCGGCCATCACGAAGTCAAGCACCTTGGCGTATTCACCGAGGCGCTGCGAGGCGGAGAGCGTTGGTGAGGAATCGTAGTTCGTACCGTGCAGTAGCCCACGAATGATGTCGTGCTTTTCGAGCATGACGGCAACCATCTCGTCGATCGGCACCCCGGCCTGATCACGGTCAGACGGTGAGTACTCCTGGAGCGCCGCCTGCAGGTTTGCAAACACACCGATGTAGTCGACGATCAGACCACCGGGTTTGTCGCGGAAGGTGCGGTTCACACGGGCAATGGCCTGCATGAGACCTGCTCCCTGCATTGTCTTGTCGACGTACATGGTGTGCATCGATGGTGCATCGAAGCCGGTCAGCCACATATCGCGCACGATGACGAGTTCGAGTTCGTCGTCAGCGTTCTTGGCCCGGAGCTTGAGGTCTTTGCGAACGTCTTTCGAGTGGATGTGCGGTTGGAACTCAGCAGGATCGGCGGCGGAGCCAGTCATGACGACCTTGATCTTGCCCTTGCTCGGGTCATCAGAGTGCCAGTCTGGACGCAGAGCGACGATCTTTTCATAGAGTCGTACCGCGATGCGACGACTCATGGTGACGATCATGGCTTTACCGAACAGTGCCTCCCGGCGCTTCTCCCAGTGCTCCACGATGTCCTGGGCGACGAGATCAAGGCGCGACTCTGCCCCAACAATCGCTTCAAGGCGCGACCAACGCGACTTTGCTGCAGTGGCCGCGTCCTCTTCGACGGTTTCCGTGATCTCTTCAACGAGATCGTCGAGTGCTGCATAGTCTTCTGCAGATAGGTCGATTTTGGCGAGTCGTGATTCGTAGAAGATTTTGACGGTTGCACCGTCTTCAACGGCGCGGGTCAGGTCGTAGACATCGACGTAGTCGCCGAACACCGAGCGGGTGCTCTTGTCGTTTGACTCGATCGGAGTTCCGGTGAACCCGAGATAGGTTGCACCGGGCAGGGCGTCACGCATGTGTTTTGCAAGACCGGCTTTGAGCCGGCCGTGGCGGTCGAGCGTTTCACCGAAGCCGTACTGGCTGCGGTGTGCTTCGTCGGCGATCACGACCACGTTGCGTCGATCGGTCAGAACGGGGTTGCTGTCGCCGTCCTCACCGGGAGCGAACTTCTGCAATGTCGTGAAGACAATGCCTCCGGAGGCACGCTTCAGCTTGGAGCGCAGATCAGTACGCGTTGTCGCCTGCACTGGGGTCTCGGGCAGGATGCGCGCCGGAGCAAAGGTCTCGCCAAATAGCTGATCGTCGAGGTCGTTGCGATCGGTAATGAATACCAGCGTTGGATTCGACATTCGCGAGTCCTGCATGATCTTCGCGGCGTAGAAGACCATCTCGAAGCTCTTGCCTGACCCCTGAGTGTGCCAGACCACTCCACCGCGGCGGTCGCCATCAGGGCGAGACGCAACAACGGTCGATTCGACGGCAGCATTTACTGCCCAGTACTGGTGGTACTTGGCGACCCGTTTGACGAGCGCACGGCTCGGCTGACCGGTTGCTTTGTCGGTGACGGTTTCATCACTGAACACGATGAAGTTCTTGAGGAGGTCGAGGAAGCGCTTGGGATCGAAGACACCCTTGATGAGTACTTCCAGGGCGGGGCGGTCACTCACCACTTCCCTACCTTCGATGGTCTTCCATGGGGCGTAGTGCTCGAACGCGGCAGTGTAGCTGCTCATGGCGGCAGAGGTGCCGTCTGAGATGACTGTGACGGCGTTGGCAAGGAACACCGAGGGAATATCGTGTTGATAGGTCTGCACCTGATTCCATGCCGACTTCAATGTCGCATGTTCAGAGGTTGGGTTCTTTAGTTCGAGGAGCGCAAGCGGCATGCCATTGATCATCACAAGGACATCGGGGCGACGATTCTTGCCGTTCTCGATGATGGTGAACTGATTGATGGCGATCCAGTCGTTACGCTCCGGATTCTCGAAATCGATCAGATTGACTCGACGGGTGCGGAGCATCCCTTCCGAGTCGCGGTACTCAACCGGGATGCCTTCCGTGATGAGCTTGTGGATGCGGTAATTCTCGTCGATGCCACTTTGGGACTCGGCGCGACGGAAACGCTTGATAGCTTCGGCTACAAGGGCTGAATCAATGCCCGGGTTGAGGAGCCGAATGGCATCGCGCAGGCGCTCCCATAGGATGACGTCCTCGTAGGACTCTCGCTCCGAGGTAATCTCGCCCGGTGCAATCTGAGGGCCGTTGATGGTGTGAAAGCCAAGCTCGGCAAAGTATT
>JBEBUJ010000132.1:0-4076 GCA_040393365.1 Leucobacter denitrificans | reverse complement strand
GCCCGCTGGCGCTCGAGCATTGCGCACGCGAGTTGCCTACGCGACCCAGGCCGCATCGGTGTACGACGACCTCAGCGTCAAGCAGAACCTAACCTTCTTCGCGAGTGCGCTCGGTGCGCCGAAGGGTGATGCTGAGCGTGTGATGGATCTCGTGGGCTTGCGCGACCAGGCCAAGCAACGCGTGGAGTCCCTCTCTGGTGGGCAACGCAACAGGGTCTCACTCGCCGCGGCACTGCTTGGAAGCCCCGAGCTCATCGTGCTCGACGAGCCGACCGTGGGTCTCGACCCGGTGCTGCGCGCTGAACTGTGGGACCTGTTCGCGCGGCTCGCGGGCGAGGGCGCTGCGCTGATAGTCAGTAGCCACGTGATGGATGAGGCTCTGCGGTGCGACCGGTTGCTGCTGCTTCGCGAGGGGGAGGTCATCGCTGACACGACCCCCGAGGCGTTGCTCGCTTCAACGGGTGCCTCCGACCCAGAATCGGCATTTCTCGAAGTGATTCGGGCGCACGAGGGGGGAGCGTCGTGAACCCCGTACGAACCCTCGCCGTCGCCGACCGAGTGCTTCGGCAGCTCTCGCACGACCCGCGCTCCGTGGTGCTACTCCTCGCCGCGCCACCGCTCCTCGTCGGACTCTTCGCATGGTTGTTTGACGAGCAAGATGGTGTGTTTGACCAGCTCGGCGGGCCGATCCTCGCCCTCTTCCCGTTCATTCTTATGTTCGTCGTGACGAGCGTGACGACGCTGCGCGAACGCCGCTCGGGTACTCTCGAACGCCTGATGACGACACCGCTCGGCAAGGCAGACTTCATTGTTGGGTACGCGCTCGCCTTTGGGCTCATCGCCATTGTGCAGGCGGTGTTCACGGTCGCGTACGCGGTGCTCGTCTGTGGGCTCACGGTCGATGGCCCCGTCTGGCAGCTTGGACTAGTCGCCGTGCTCGACGGTTTGCTTGGCACCGCGCTTGGTCTGCTCGCGAGTGCCTTCGCGCGCACGGAGTTTCAGGCGGTGCAGTTCATGCCGCTCGTCGTGATCCCGCAGATCCTCGTGGGTGGGCTGCTCATGCCGCGCGATCAGATGCCCGATGTGCTCTACAACATCTCAAATTGGTTGCCGCTCAGCTACGCGGTCGACGCCGTGAACGCGGTGACCGCGGGCGATGAAGGCTGGGATCTCGGGAAACCACTCGTCGTGATCGCTTGTGTTTCGCTCGCTGCACTCGTGCTCGCCTCAGTGACGCTGCGCCGCCGCACGCCGTAGGTTCCCGCTTTCCCAAATCCGAGTCAAAGATTGTCCTTATTCCTCGAATGTTCAGGGCAAACATTGACTCGGATCCGAACCCAATAGGCTGAATCACATGCGTTTGATTCTCGCCTCGACTTCGCCCGCCAGACTCTCGGTACTCAGCGCCGCCGGTATTACCCCTGTGTGTTTCGCCCCGGAGGTCGATGAAGACGCCGAGGTTGAAAAGCGCGAGGCCGAACTCGGTCGCGCGCTCCGTGCTCCCGAGCTCACGGAGTATCTCGGGCGACTCAAGGCCGAAGATGTTGTGCGCAGGCACGGCGCCGAGATCGCTGAGCTCGGCGGTGGGCTGGTGCTCGGTGGTGATTCGATGTTCTTGCTCGATGACGAGATCCTCGGTAAACCCCACCTCCCAGAGATCGCGCTCGAGCGCTCAAAGCAGCACCGCGGCAAGACCGGGGTGCTGCACTCTGGTCACTGGGTTATTGACTACAGCGGTGGATCGGCCCTCGCCGTCGAAGACGCACCCGCTGCGGGGTCGGTTGACACTGCGCGGGTGATGCTGTCGGCAGACGTCACCGATGAGGAACTTGCCGCCTACGTGGGCACTGGAGAACCGCTTGAGCTCGCCGGAGGGTTTGCGATCGACGGACTTGCCGGAGCTTTCATCGAACGCATCGAGGGCGCTCCAAGCTGCGTGATCGGGCTGTCGCTCCCTGCGTTGCGCCGTCTCGTGCGTAAGCTCGGGCACGACTACACCGCGCTCTGGGGTTGAGGGCGGTGCCTACATCCCGCTGCGGGCGAGGAGTGCGACCGAGAGCGCGGCGATGGTCTCGCCGTCGGTGAGGTCGACGCCAAGCACCTCCTCGATGAGCGCGATGCGCTGGTAGCACACCGAGCGTGAGAGGCGCGCTTGTTTGGCAGCAAGCGATCGGTTCGTCGGGTGCGCGAGATAGGCGGCGAGCACCTGCCGCAGGTCCCCGCTGTGCCCGGTGCCGGTAGCCGAGTCGTGGGTGACGAGCGGATCAAGCAGCGCCGTCGCAAACTCCTCGACTTCTGGCATGCCCGCGAGGCCTCGGACCAGATAGGCGAGGGGCCGCTCCTCCGCGAGTTGAACGGTGACCCTGCCACGTGATGATTCACCTGGGAGCACGCGCCCACCGGCCGTGACCCGTTCGAGCGATGCAATGAGTGCGAGTGGTCGCCTCGCGGTCACGCCGAGATGGAGGTGCGCACGCCAGGAGGGAGGGGTCGTTGCGGGAAGCATGCGGTCAAGCTCTCGGCCGAGACGCAGTGCGAGCGGGTGGGTATCAGGGGACGATGTGGGTGCGAGACGCGGATCCGCCTCGGGGAACGACAGCAGCGCGAGTAGCATGCGCGCCTCACCCGGCGCCGGCGCGATCACCACCTGCGCCTCGGGCGCAACGGCGCGCCTGAGCGCGGTAGCAAGGATCGCGGATTCGAGCGAACCGTGTGCCCCGAAATCACCCGTGCCAGACAGCGTCGCGCCGATGAGTATGCGACCCTCTATGGGGAGGCCGCCGGCAGCGAGTTGGCCCGCGAGTTCGCGCTCGCCGCTGTAGCGGCCCTCGAGCACGGCATCGAACAGGCGCTTTGATCCGAGATCGATCCATTGCTCGCCGTCGGGGTCGGCGAGCCGCGCGAGCGCGAGCGCGAACGCGCCCAGCTCGAGCACTGTTTCGCGTCCGGCCGGGTGCGGTGGGCCAGGCAGCGCGGTGAGCGACCCCCAGCGGGTTCCTTGCGCCTCGACTGGCACGCGGATCGCGCCTGCCGGGAGCTCAGGAACGAGCCCGTGGCGCCTCCGCTCGGTACTCGCCCAGTGGTCGAGCACAGTGGTGTCGGTGCCGGACCACGCCACTACGTGGTGGCCGGCATCCTCGAGTACGACCGCGGCGCCGAGTGTTGCGGCGATGCGATCCACAACGTAGTCAACCGGGCTTCGGTTCAGGCCGAGCTCGGTGAGCATGGCGTGCACCTCGGCGCGTGCTTCGAGCGCCTCGTTCTGAGCTGCGAGCAGGCGCTGGTGTACACGCTGGGTGATCTGTACGAAGCGTACCTGGCGGTGCAGCACGATGAGTGGAATGCCGTGCTGCGCACACGCGGCGATGAGGGCTTCGGGCGTGCTGTCAAAGCGGGTGCCGAGCTCGAAAACGATCGCGGCAGGCGACGCAGCGACAAGTGTTTCCACAAGTGCCGCAAGGCCAGTGGGGTCGTCAGTCTCCTGGGGCCAGCCCGCGCCAGTCGTGAGTACGAGTTCTCCGCCGTCGAGTAGCGCGACCGCCTCGCGGCCGGCGACGACGTGCGCCCATCGAACCAAACGCGTGAGGCCGGTCTCGCCAGTGACGAGCTCCGGCGCACCTGCCGCAAGCTCAGCGAGACCGAGCACGTCGCGAACGCTCGGGAGGGATTCAAAACTTTCAGCCACATACAAAGTGTACGAAATAATCATCAATTACCGATGGTTTGCCTGAAGACGAAGTCTCAGATCCCTGGGATGCTTGAAATATCGCGAAACTACGCGTATCGAACACATTGAACGACGAACACCCGACACAGCGGCAGTGTTCGTGGGGAGGACAGAGCTATGGCGCACATTCCACACTTCATCGGCGGCGAGAAGGTTGAGGCCGCTGAGCGCCTGCAACCCGTCTACAACCCTGCGACCGGCCAGCAGCAGCATGAGCTCGGCATTGCATCGGTCGAGACTGTTGAGCAGGCAATCGCAGCGGCGAAGGCAGCATTGCCTGGATGGCGCAAGACCAGCCTCACGAAGCGTGCAGATGTGTTCTTCAACCTGCGCCAGCTGCTCAAGCAGC
>JBEBUJ010000131.1:0-4157 GCA_040393365.1 Leucobacter denitrificans | reverse complement strand
CTGATCAGATACATGTATCCAATCACCTTGTGGTCCGTGGAGGTAATCCACGAAACGATGACGTTACCCTTCTTCATCTTCTCTTCCCTCGTTACTCGTTCTCGGCCTTGGCTTCGTCACCGAAGAAGAGGTCCTGGTTCGGGTTGTAATCAGCACCCAGTGAACCAGTGTTGCCAGCGGCACGGAGCGACTCAACATATGCGTCGTACTCGTCTTGCTCAACGACCCTCAACTCGAACAACATCATCGAGTGGTCCTGGCCACAAAGCTCGGCACACTTACCCATGTAAGTGCCGGTCTCAGTGGGCGTGAAGCTCATGTAGTTCGTCTGTCCCGGAACCATGTCCTTCTTGTAGAGGAACTCAACGACCCAGAACGAGTGGATAACGTCGCGGCTCTCGAGTCGAATCTCAGTTGTCTTGTCGACGGGGAGGTAGAGAACGGGCATGGTCTCCGGCTTCGCGGATCCACTCTCGTCAGTCTCCACCTGCTTGCCCGAGAAGTACACATCGTCGCTCAGGTAGTTGAAGTCCCAAGCCCAACGCTTGCCATACACTTCCACAACGTTTTCGGGATTGTCATAGCGAGCCTCGATCTTTGACTGCTCCTGCGCGGTGAAGGCGAAGAAGCCAAGCACGAGGATCACTGGCACGACAGTAAAGAACGTCTCGATGGGCATGTTGTACCGCATCTGTACAGGCAGACCAGTCTGACCCTTGCGCCTGCGGTAGGCGATAGTGGCCCAAATGATGAGGCCCCAGGTGATGACGCCCACGCCGAGCAGCACGATCCATGAGTTCACCCACAGGGCGGTGATGCCCTCGGTGAGATTCGTAGCATTTGTCGACCCCTCGGGAAGGAACCCGCGCTGTTGGGCAGGCGTACAGCCTGCGAGCGCGAGTGCCGCGCCGATAGCAGCGGGTGCCGCAACCCACTTCATTACACGATTGGAACGCACCACATACCTTTCGAATGCTGACGGTTTACCTCTGCGCACGGCAGAGAAAACTGATGACTACCTGTTAGCTTAGCGCGAACCTGGACGTTCCCCGAACGCACACGGGGGTGTCGCCCTGGTTAGCTAAAGCTATCTCCACAAGCGCAGCTCCCTGCTGCATTGGGATTGTCGATAGTGAACCCCTGCTTTTGAATTGTGTCTTCGAAATCGATCGTTGCACCATCGAGATACGGCACACTCATCTGGTCCACCACGACCTCGACACCCTCGAAGGAAACAACGGCATCATTCTCAAGCTGCCGCTCATCAAAGAACAGTTGATAAATGAGGCCAGAACACCCACCGGGCTGAACGGCAATTCGCAAACGAAGATCGTTACGTCCCTCCTGGTTCAGGAGACTACGCACCTTTTCCTGTGCTGCTGGACTGAGATCCACTCCATGCTCACGCACTGCGGTGTCATTGCTCATTACTTCTCCTCACTCACCGGATCTGAGATTCAGATGCCTCCAGTCTACGCCCTGCGAAGGCGGTACGCTTGTACTCAACACGATACCCGCACGGGTCAGTAACTGAGAGGAAACCCCAGGCGATCATGAGCTCTGCAAAGCCAGACCCTTCGGCCGGATCCGCAGAGGACGAGAATTCTGAGCCGGTCGGCAAAGGCCGACCCACCCCCTCGCGAAAGCAGGCACAGGCTGCAAATGCGCGACCGATTGTAGGTTCTCGAGACAAGACTCTCCGCAAGCAGCAACGACAGACGCAGAATGAGGCCCGAGAGCGCGCTCGCGTCGGAATGATGGCGGGTGACGAACGTTACCTCACCCCGAGAGACAAGGGGCCACAGCGACGGTTCGTACGCGACTACGTCGACGCACGCTGGAACGCCGGGGAACTCCTCATCCCAGTCATGGTGATCTTCTTAATCGTGGCACTGTTCCCTGGGTGGGTGCAGGTATACGGCGTCTTCTTCGTCTGGGCTTTCTTGCTTGTTGCGATTCTCGACGCGGTGCTGTTGACCTTCCTCTTGAAGCGCAAACTCGCCGCGAAGTTTGGCGAAGAGAACATTCAGTCTGGCTATCGCTGGTACGCGGCAATGCGCGCACTCCAGTTCAGGATGCTGCGCATGCCAAAGCCTCAGGTAAAGCGCGGCCAATACCCGGGCTAGGCCCTAACTCTGGGCGCGCCAGCCAGCTTTACGTAACCCACGATTGATGGCGCGGGCCCACAGTGGGCCCTCATAGATAAACGCGGTAAACCCTTGAACGAGTGTCGCCCCGGCGCCCAGTCGCTCAAGTACGTCGTCAGCAGTTGTCACTCCCCCGACTGAGATGACGCAGAGGCCGTCTGGTGCGGTAGACCTGATTCGACGAAGCACCTCGAGTGATCGCGTAGCGAGTGGAGCCCCGGATACCCCCCCGGCACCAATCTCTTCAAGGCGTTCCGTGGGCTCACGGAGGCCCTCGCGAGAAATCGTGGTGTTCGTCGCAATGATTCCGTCGAGCCCCAGCTTCACGATGAGCGCGACGATCCCGTCGATTTGCTCATCGTCCATGTCAGGCGCAATTTTTACGAGCAGTGGCGTGTCACCCGCCGCCTGCTTGACCGCTTCGAGCAGGGGCTCGAGCAGTGCGAGCTCCTGAAGACCGCGCAAGCCCGGGGTGTTTGGTGAACTCACATTCACTGCGAGGTAGTCAGAAACGGGTGCGAGCCGCTCAGCACTCCAGACGTAGTCAGCCGCCGCATCCTCGACCTCGGTCACTCGGCTCTTGCCGATATTCGCGCCGATGATTGGCCGAGTTCGCTGCAATCGAGCGCGTTCAATGCGCGGTACTGCTGCGGCAGAACCGTGGTTATTGAACCCCATACGATTCACGAGGCCGCGGTCTGCAATCAGCCGAAAGCTTCGAGGCTTTGGGTTGCCGGGCTGGGCATGTTTCGTGACGGTGCCGATCTCAACGTGTCCGAACCCAAGCTCCCCGAGCCCGAGTATTGCTTCGGCATTCTTATCAAAGCCAGCTGCCAAACCAAATGGGCTTGGAAACTCGAGGCCGAGAGCGCGCAACCGAAGTGACGGATGGGGGCCGCAGTACCTGGCAATAAGCCCTCCAAGTAGCGGTAGCGCCCGGATAACCGGAAACGCGAGGTGGTGGGCTCGCTCAGGATCCATCCGCTTGAAGACCGCGTTGAACAGCACCGAATACAGGCTCACACTCACTCCTTGACTTCTGATGCAGAGTTACTCATGTCACCCTGTGTCTTGCGCAGGTCACCTATCGCTACTTCAAAATCGGCGAGCGATTCAAACGCTTGGTATACGCTCGCGAAACGCAAGTATGCAACCTCATCAAGCGTACGCAGGTGGGGCAGAATCGCGACTCCGATGTCGTTCGTATCAAACTGTGCGATGCCGCTCTGCCGCAGCGACTCTTCGACCTGCTGCGCAAGCATTGCGAGATCAGCTTCGGTCACAGGCCTGCCCTGGCACGCCTTTCGCACGCCACTCATGACCTTCTCCCGGCTGAATGGCTCGACCACTCCTGAGCGCTTGATCACGGTGAGGCTCGCTGTCTCAGTGGTTGTGAATCTGCGCCCGCACTCAGGGCACTGTCGCCTTCGCCGGATTGAGAGTCCATCGTCCGCAGTCCTGGAGTCGATCACGCGACTGTCTGGATGTCTACAAAATGGGCAGTGCATGTCTACTCCCGGTTCTCAAATCTCGCCGTTATGGCCTCTCCGTGAGCTGGTAGGCCCTCCGCTTGCGCAAGAGCGACGAGCGGATCGCGGACCTCCGAAAGTGCCGCCAGGTCGTACTCGATGATTTGTTGCGAACGGAGGAACGTGTGCGCTCCAAGCCCAGAGGTAAATCGGGCGGTACCCCCTGTCGGGAGTACGTGATTGGAGCCCGCGAGGTAGTCTCCGAGGCTCACGGGCGTCGTTGGTCCGAGGAAGATAGCCCCCGCGTCAGTGATGGTCTTGAGCGTTTCCTCATTGTCCGCTGTGTGGATCTCGAGGTGCTCCGGGCCGTAGGCATTGCTCACGCGTGCCGCGGTCGTGACATCATCGACGAGGATGATTGCGGACTGTGGGCCCGCAAGCGCCGTACGCGCACGCTCAGCATGCTCAGTGGTGTCGACCCGCGTTGCAACTTGGGATCGCACGTGCGCGGCCAGCTCAGACGAATCTGTAACAAGAATTG
>JBEBUJ010000130.1:0-4239 GCA_040393365.1 Leucobacter denitrificans | reverse complement strand
GCGCTTGAACAGGCTTTCTGGGATCACATCGCGCGCGGCGCGGAAACCATTGGCGCAACAGGCTTCCAGGTCATGATGACGAATCATGTTCCGGGACCGCCATTGCCAGGTCAGAATTTCTGAAAGCTCACTGTCGAAGAGCGGGCTCTCATGGAATTGAGCGTGCAAGGATCCGAGCAGCCGCATCTGAGAGCGAGCCTTGTCGAAATCGATGACTGTGGCCTCGTCGCAGAAGGACACGTCGCCAGCCATATCGCGCAGGATGATGATCGACAGATAAGAGGTCGGATCATAGGTCGCGTGAACGGCGACAGGCGCATCGATGGACAGCCGGGAGCGGACCTTGTTGTAGAAGGTCACCTCGCTGAGGATCCCGCCGTTGGACAGGATGATGCGATTGTTGAGGTCGTGGCTGGCCTTGCAGAACACGGTGCGCGGCAATCCGGCGGCGTCGCCGGCATAGGACAGATGAATCCGACGCCGGTTGGCCGTGCCGCTGTCCGGAGGGCCCAGTTGAAAATCGGAAACGGAGACGCCTGGCAGATCTGCACAGAGCACTGCCGTCAGCCATTCCGCCGTGATCGCCTCGTACGAAACCGGAATGTCGAGCGCCGTCCTGGGGATGGGCTCTTCGAGACGCTCCTTGGCGTACTCCTGTCTGATACGTTCAATCCGGTCCGTCACGCCCGCCTCGTCGATTTCGTTACTGCAGACGGTCGCCCGACTGAGCCGGGCGACCGTGCAGGACTCTAGAAGCGCTTCATCACGCGGACGCCGTAGGTACGCGGCATCGACACGTATTCGACAGCGCCATAGGCGGCGGTCGAATGGTGGGTGGTGTATTCTTTCTCGAAGATGTTCTGGGCGAAGAAGCCCAGATCGACCCCCGCCGGCGTCGACAGGGTCAGATTTGCATCCACCAAGGTATAGCCGCCCTGACGGTCCAGCCCCAAAGGCCCACCGGCTCCCGGGGTAAAGTTGAAGCTGGAAGTGAATTTCGCGGAGGCTGCGGCTCTCAACGACCAGCCCTCGGACAGGTCAACAGTGTAGTCGCCCGCTATAAACCCGCTCCATTCTGGAGCCCGGTTCAGAGGTGTTCCGGTGAGATCCGCCGCGCCATTCGCAAAGCCTGCCCCGGTCGTTCTGGGAACGAACACGGTCGCATTCTTGAAGTCGCTGAACTCATTGCCGAGGTAGGTCACGCCGCCTGTCAGGTTGAAGGCGGGAGTGACCGCGAAAGATCCCTCGATCTCGGCGCCGTAGACCTTGCCCTCGGCGGCGTTCTGCAGGCGCACCGTGCCGAAGGCCGCATCCGTGACCTGGATCTGTATGTCCTCTTAGATCCCGTAGACGGCCGCGTTTTTCAGGCGCAGCCGACTGTCCAGTAAACGACTCTTGCCGCCGACCTCGAAGTTATCGAGCGTTTCCGGCTCGACGGCCGTGGACGGCGCAATGATGGGGCTGGAGAACCCGCCGCTGCGTGCGCCTCGGTTATAGCTAGCGTAGTAGTAGGCGCTGTCCGTCTCATACGACAGAACCACGCGGGGCGTGACCGTCGAGAAATCCGCTTGCGACCGGAACGCGGCAGTCGTCCCCAAGGCCACGACGGCGTCCGCGTTGTTCGTGGTGTCGATCGTCTTTTCGTCCTTGTTGTAGCGCGCACCGCCCGACAGTTTGAACCCGTTGCCGAAGTCGTAGGTCAGCTCGGCATAGACCGAGCTCGAATCGATCTGAACGTCATTGGCGTTGACCGGAACCAGGGCTCCGAACTGGATGCCGGAATAGACGCCGACCTGCATGTTGCGCTCACGCAGGAAGGTTGCGCCGACAAGCGCATTCAGAGGACCGGAAAAGGTCGTCCTGAGATAGTTGTCCGAGTAGAGAGTCGGACCCGACTCTGTAAACAGGCCGTCGAAATACTGTGGTGTCTGCTGATCCTGATCGTTCAGATATTCCACATCCTGATCGCGATAGCCCGTGATGGAGGTGAAAGTGAACTTCTCCCCCGTGTAGGTCAGGTTCAGGTTCTGGGAGATGTAGTCGCTGTCGTTGTAAACAGGGCTGGTGGTGCTGGTGTAGAAGTCGTTCGACTGGGCTGCTGCCGGCTGGGCTCCCAGCACCGCACAAACCAGGCAGTTCGGAGCGCTCAGAAGCTGCTTTCCCGCCCGAGCCGTCGAGTGCGTGTCGCCCCACTCGACACCGTAGATGATCCGCAGCTGTTCAGTGGGGTCCCATCGCACCTTGGCCCGCAGGAAGCTGTTTTCCTGTTCGCCGTAACGCCTCCCGTCAGGGAGGTTCGTGATGTAGTCGCCGTTCTCTCGTCGCGCCCCTGCGAAGCGAAAAGACAGGGTGTCCGATAGCGGGATATTGATCGCACCTTCGAACTTGCGCTGCTCGATATTCCCGGCCTCGGCGGAAACGAACCCGCCAAAGGTGTAAGTCGGATTCGCGGTCTGCAGCAAAAACGCACCGCCGGTCGCGTTACGTCCGTAGAGCGTGCCTTGCGGTCCACGCAGAACTTGGACGCTTTCGACATCGACCAGGTCGAGCACCGCCCCCGCCTGCCTCTGGATGTAGACGCCATCGACATAGGTCGCGACGGCCGATTCCAGCCCGGCCAAAGAGAAGTTGGAGCCAACCCCGCGGATATAGGCGAGCGCGAATCCGGCAGAGGACGAATAGTTGACGCTGGGCGCCCGCTGCGACACGTCCGCCAAGCTTTGGATGCGCGCCTGGGTGGGAACCTCCGGACTCAGAGCCGTGACCGCCACCGGAGCCTTTTCGTTCCTAGCGCCAAATTTGGTTCCCGTGACCACGATCTCATCGACCGCTGTCGCCTGATCGACCGGCGCCTGTTGGGTCGGGTCAGGTTGGACCTGCTGAGTGGCTTCTACTGCATTGGCGAACGCTGAGTTTGCGGAAGCAGCCAGCAGGAATCCGGCGATCAACGACAATCCCGCGCTGGTTCGCAAATACGCCTTCCTGTTCATCATTTCCCTGTTCACCATTTCATCTCCCCTAGTTTTGTTTTCACGCCCCGACAGCGGCGGCCCCTCGCGGCGCGATCGACGTTTTTCGTCGAGGGCAGAGCCTGCCAGAATACATATTGGTTGTCTAGCATATCATATATGCAGCTTCCTAATACGCCAGAATGTCGATGGGGCGGGCAAATTGAAGCATGCAAAACGGGACACGGTGCCGGGAGATGGGCTTATGTATCTAATTTAATAGCGTTTTTTAGCCACACCATGAACCACACACTAAAGGAATCGCAACGAAATGCTAGCGTACTATTTGCTTTCCTTTGCTCGCCGTTGCAGATATAGAGCGGTGCGAAACAACCGAATTGGAGGGAACAAGTGGGCTTGCTGGACGGCCGAGTGGCGATTGTGACGGGTGCTGGGCGCGGCGTGGGTCGTGCCTACGCTCTGATGCTGGCCAAGCATGGAGCGAAGGTCGTCGTGAACGACCTTGGCTCCTCCGCCGGTGGCGAGGGCGAGGATCAAACTCCAGCTCAAGAAGTGGTCGCCACTATCCAGGCGGAGGGGGGGCAGGCTGTTGTCGATACTGCCGACGTCGCCGACTGGAACGCCGCCAAGGGCATGATCGATCACGCCATCGAGGCGTTCGGCGGGTTGGATATCCTGATCAACAACGCCGGCATTCTGCGCGACCGGATGCTGGTCAACATGACTGAGGACGAGTGGGACCAAGTCATCCGTGTCCATCTGAAGGGTACCTTCGCGCCGACCCACCATGCCGCAAACTTCTGGCGCATGAAGCAGAAGGCCGGCGAGACGGTCGATGCGCGCGTCATCAACACGACCTCGCATTCCGGGCTCTTCGCCAATCCCGGCCAGGTCAACTACGCTGCGGCCAAGGCCGGCATCGCCAGCTTCAGCCAGGTCGCCGCACGTGAACTTCAACGGTACGGCGTGACGGTCAACGCCATCGCGCCGCGCGCCAACACGCGCATGACTGAAGGCCTGCGCGAATATACGACCGAGGAAATCGAAAAGCGCGACCCAACCTGGATCGCGGCCCTGGTCGCCTATCTGTCGAGCTCGGAAGCCAAGCACATCAGTGGACGGGTTTTTGAGGCCTGGGGCTACAGCTACGCTGTGCTCGAGAGCTGGCAGCACGGGCCATCGACCGAACCGGGCCGGGACCCGGAGGCGATCAAGTCGCGGGTCGACGAGATCGTCAAATACGCCCGTGCGAACGCGGGGATCACCCGCA
>JBEBUJ010000129.1:0-4454 GCA_040393365.1 Leucobacter denitrificans | reverse complement strand
TTCTCTCGCTCGCACGCTTCGACGAGCTCGAGCGCGAGCTCGCTGGCGGCGTCGCCGATCGCATGAATCGCCAGCTGAAGCCCGAGCGAGTCTGCGGCGACCGCCGCGGCAATCGCAGCATCGCGGGGCCAGATCGGTTCAGCGTTTGAGCCATTCGCGTACGGTGCACGCATGGCCGCAGTGCACGCATCGATAACACCGTCGAGAATGAATTTCACTCCCGCGATGCGCAGGGTCCCGGCTGCCGGGTCCTGCCCCTCAAAGCGTGCCGCGAGGCGGTCTCTCCATTCCGCGGCGCGTTCAACTTGCGCCAGGTCTTCCTCGGGGTCGCCACTCGGCAACAGGATCACGTGAGCGGTCATTGCGAACGGCAGTCGCCCGTCGCGGTCGAGTAGGCGCTCAAACACCGCAAGGTCGGCTTCGTTCAACGCCATCTCCGTGGCGGTGGTCACCCCGGTCTCGATGTACGCCTGAAATGCGTTTCTCAGGTACCTGTCGCGGTCCGCTTCGGTCGCTGATTCCTCGACATATCGCCATGCATGTTGAATTGCGGCCGTCTCGAGCAGGAAGCCCGTCGCCTTTCCGTGGGCATCCCGACGGATCTCTCCCCCGATCGGGTCGGGGGTGTCATCGGTAATCCCAAATGCGTCGAGCGCCGCACTGTTCACCCACACCGAGTGCAGGTCGTTTGCGTCGAGCACCACAGGTACATCTGCGACCGCCTCATCGAGCATCGCGGCCGTCGGGTCCTCACCGCCAAGCGCCTCGAACCGCCAGCTAATACCGAGGAGTTGTGTTGCCTCGGGGTTTGCCGCGCGAGCGGCACGCAGACGCTCCTGAATCTCGGAGACGCTCTCGCAGTCGCGCAGCTGCACCTTCTCCACCGCCTGGCCGAGCATGAGCATGTGGGTGTGCGACTCGACGAAGCCAGGAGCGACGAATGCGTTGCCGAGATCCACAACTGCCGCATCGGCACCCGCGTCGGCCGCGACATCGTCAAAGCCGCCAACGGAGAGTACACGCCCACCGCTCACGGCGACCGCCTCCGCGAGCGGATCGCCCGCACGTCCTGTAAAGATCGTTGACGCACGATAGACGGTGGTGTTTGCACTGCTGTTCGTCATGCTGCTACTCCCTGACGCTCGATCGCCTTCTCGGCTCCGGTTGACACGCGAGCGACCCAGACCGCGGGCACGATCGCGACGAGACTCACGATGCCCATCATGACACCAAAGAGCTGGATGCCGACAGCGTCGATGATCCACGCGCCGATAATCGGCGCAAAGCTCGAACCGACGAGGTATGCGCCGATGAGTGGCGCAGACCAGCGGCCGCGTGCGTCAAGCCCTGCGGCGGTCGCGAGGAAGAGCACGAATGCGAACCCGTAGATGGTGTTCACCACGATGATAAGCGCCGCGAGCACGCTCGGGTCGGTGGCGAGGCCGATCCACACCTTCACTGCGCCGCCGAGCACGAGTGCGATCGCCAACGGAACTGCGCGACCCATGCGGTTACCGAAGACGGTCACGATGATCATCGCGATTGCGCCACCACCGGCTGCAGCACTCAGCGCGAAGCCGAGGGCGGCTGGATCGAGCCCAACATTGTCACCGAGCACAGAGGTGAGGGTCCACACGGCGTCCTCGCTCGCACCCCAAATCGGAAAGAGCACGAGCAGCACAATGCCCGCAATGGTGATGCGGCGGGGCTCTGCGATCTTCAGAGACTGGGTGACCTCGACCGGCTCGGCATAATCGGGCGCGTTTGGCAGCCACGCGGCGAGCACCAACCCGATGAGCGAGAGCACTGCGAGCGCACCGAACACACTGATTTGGCTCAGGCCGATGATAGGAATGATCGCGAGCACGATCATCACGAGCACGCGGTTGACGACGCCACTCGTGGCGCTTACGCGGTTCGGGTTGCGGATCGCCGCGATCGCTGCGCCGGATGCCGCGATCGCGGTTCCTACTCCTGCCCCACCCACGATGAAGCTCGTGACGACCACGGCCGGCCCCGGGAGCATCGCAGCGACCGCGAAGCCGAGCGTAGCGACGACCAGGCCAGCTGCGGCGAGCGCCCGCCGATGTGCGCCAGCGGCAAGGCGGGCCGTTCCGAGCCCGATGACAGCCGAGGCAAGCAGCGCCCACGTGAGAATGTTGCCAGATTCGACGATGCCGAACCCGAGCTCGCCGAGCACGCTCATGATGAGCGGGGCGAGGTTCGCCATCATCAGCCCCGCGAGCGAGAGCATGAAGGTTGCGCTGCCGTTCTTCCACCCGAGCGGTATCCGCGGATCGTGTGGCGCGGGCGTGGAATTTGGTGCTGGCACGTTGCCGAGCGCGGTGGCCGGGGTGGTCATGAGGCATCCTCTCTGATGACTGCGAAACTATCGGCAGCGATTAACCGAAACAATTTCGGTTTACGAGTATAATGCACTTGAGAGATCGAATTTGTCAACATCGCGTCATCGGAGACGGAGACCCTGTGGCCAGACCCAAAGCACCGCTGCTCAGCCGAGAGATCATCGCGCGCGCCGCCATTGAGCTCGTCGATGAGGGGCACGAGTTGCAGGTTGTACCGCTCGCCGAGCGCCTCGGGGTAAGCACGTCGTCGCTGTACCACCACGTCAAGGGCCGCACTGGCATCGTTCACGCGATCCGCGAGGTGCTCAGCGAAGAATACTCGCTCGTGCCCGAGCCCTCAGCTTCGTGGGAAGAGACAGTGCGCAAGTCGACGCGCACGCTCTGGCGACTCTACGGGGATCATCCGAAGGTCATGCCGCTCCTGCTCAGCGTCGTGATCACCGAGCCCACCACAGTTGACTTTTACAGCCTCATTATCGACGCGCTAGACAAAGCCGGAATTCCTGAGGACGAGCAGTTGAGCACCGTCGAAATGCTCGACGCCTTCGCGTTCGGGGTGGCGCTCGACGCGCTCTCACCCGATCTCATCTTCGAGCCCGGCGGCGAGCACGAGCGGCTGAATCGACTCATCAGCAAACACCCGTCGGGCCGCAAGCGCAACGAGCTGCTATTCGAGCGCGGGCTCGACGTCATCGTGCTCGGCATTCGCGAGCGCGCCAGGCTCGCGGCTCTGGGCGCGTAAAACACCAAGCAACGCGACACGCGTCAACTCGACGCGACGCTAAGCATCGCGACAGGCCTCAATGCGACGCGACGCCTAGCATCGCGACGCGGTTCAATCCGACGCAACGCCGAGCATCGCGACGCGGTTCAATGCGACGCGACACCTAGCATCGCGTCGACCGCCCGCAGCATGAGATCCACACGGTTCTCATCATCTTGCCAGCCGACGAGCGAGTGGGCACCGACACCATCGATCATGCCGAGCAATTGCCCGGCGACAGCGAGCGGATCGGCAACCCTATACACCCCCGCAGCCTCACCGACCTCGATGAGGCTTGCAAGCAGCGCCCGCCACGCATCCATCTGAGCGCGCACGCGACTGGCGAGTTCTGCGTTCTCGCGGCCGAGCACCCAGGACTCGACCCACACCCGCGTGACCTCTGTGCGCGACCCGTCGAGCACAGACCCGAGGAGCGCGGGAAGTGCACCTGTCGGGTCGGCCACCTGCCTCGCGAACTCGGTCACCTCGCTGAGTTCCGCTCCGACGATCCGCTCGAACGTGTCAGCGACCAGCAAGTCCATGCTCTCAACGTGGTGCAGCACGAGGGTGGGCGCGATTCCGATCCGCGCCCCAACCGCACGCATGGTCACGCTCGAAAGCCCGGATTCGCGCGCGATGGACTCGGCCGCGGCCGCGATCTCTGCGCGCCGCTCGGTCGCCGACTTACGGGTGGCGCGGGCTGCGGCGCTTGACGGCATGCGAATCCATTCGGTACATTTGCGAGCAACCCTACTGTTGATCGCTTGATCAACAAGCCTAGCGAGTAGCGGATCGATCCGCCACACACAAACGGGAGTCACATCATGGCCTGGCGCATGCCCTCAGAAACCGCACCCCACGAACGCACCTGGATGGCGTTCCCAAGGCCCGGCTACACCCTCGGCGAAACGGTCGCCGAGCAGGAGGAAGGGTACGCGGCGTGGGCAGAGACCGCGAACACAATCGTGGAGTTCGAGCCTCTCACCATGGTGGTGGATCCTGGCGAGATCGAGCGCGCGAAGCGCATGCTCGCGAGCGAGATCGAGATCCTCGAAGCACCGCTTGACGAGTTCTGGATGCGCGACTTCGGCCCCACCTTCGTCGTGGACGACGAGCGGCCAGGAGCGCTCGGCGCGGTCAACTGGGTGTTCAACGGCTGGGGCGACCCCGAGTGGGCCGAGTGGGAACTCTCGGCCAGGATTGGCCGCACGGTCGCCGACTCGGTGGGTGCAGAGGTCATCTCATCGCTGCTCGTGAATGAGGGCGGAGGGATCCACGTCGACGGCGAGGGCACCGTGCTGCTCACCGAGACCGTGCAGCTCGAC
>JBEBUJ010000128.1:0-4532 GCA_040393365.1 Leucobacter denitrificans | reverse complement strand
GGTCGTCAACCGGGGCGAACCCCGTATACCAAAGCGTATAGGGAAGATCGTTCCCATTGGCGTCTATACCGTTCTGTGCCGTGCCCGTTTTGCCCGCAACCCTGATTCCGTCGATGGCCGAAAGATGCGCGAAGCCCGTGGGATCGGACACACCCTTTTCCATCATCGCAGCCAACGCCTCAGCCGTCTTCTTCGAAATCGGTGTGCCCATCTCGGATGGATTGAAGCTTGCCTCAATGCGCAGGTCTGGCGTAATGACGTTCTCCACGAGCATCGGGGTCATGAGTGTGCCGCCGTTCGCAATTGCCGCCGACACCATCGCAACCTGGAGTGGGGTGGTACGCACATCGAGCTGACCAATCGAGGAGAGAGCTACCTGGGCGTTATCAAGTGGTTGCGGCGCGGTGCTCGGCGTGACCTCAAGCGGAATCGAGAGATTCTGATCGAACCCGAACGCACGAGCCATGTTGGGCACCTCGTCGCGATCCATCTCCATCGCCATTTCTGCAATGGGAATGTTGCAGGAGTACATGATTGCGGTCTCGAGCGTCGCCTTCGAACCAGAGCCACAGGTCTGCTGATCTGAGTTGCGCATCACAGCGCTTGACTGCGGCAGCTGCAGGCTGGCAGGGTTCTCGAATTCGGTGTCAGGAGTGACAGAACCGTGCTCGAGCGCAGCCGCGCTGGTCACGAGCTTGTACACCGAACCCGGATGGTACAGGTCGCCCGCGATGGCGCGGTTTACGAGGGGCTGCAGCTCATCTTCAGTGAGTGCGTTGTAGTTTGCGATGATCTCCGTGTCATCGTTCGTTGAGAGCAGATTTGGATCATAGCTCGGCGTTGATACAAGCGCGAGAATTCGGCCGGTGGCGGGCTCAATTGCGACGACAGCTCCCTGGAAATCGAATTCCGTCATAGCATCGTAGGCCGCCTGCTGCGCCCGGGAGTCGATGGTCGTATCGATCGAGCTGCCCTGCGGCTTCACACCGTTCAGGGTATTCAAGATGCGGGTGAAGAACTGGGCGTTCGCGTTACCCGAGAGTTCTTGGTTCATCGCGGCTTCGAGGCCCGTCATTCCCTGTTGACGCGAGAAGTAGCCGGTGACGTGAGCGTACGGTGTTCCCGGGTCGTACTGACGGAAGAACCGGAAGGTATCGCTCGTCGGCGTCGAGTACGCGACAGGGTTACCTTCGACGAGGATCGATCCACGCTCGACCTTGTAGCTGTTCTTAATGGTCCGTTGGTTGAGCGGGTTATTGCGCAGCTCGTCAGCGTTCACGAATTGAATCATCGTGACGGAGAAGAACAGCACGAGGAACATCGCGAACACGGTGCGCGAGAGGAATTTCATCTGCTTGTTCATGAGCGAATCACCAACTTCGGCCGGTTCCGCACAGAGTTCGAGAGCAAGAGCAGCAGCACCACGATGATCCAGTTCGAGACCAGCGATGATCCACCAGCCGCGAGAAATGGGGCGGTGAGACCGGTGAGCGGGATGACACGGGTGATGCCACCGACAACGATAAACACCTGAAGCGCAATCGCGAACCCGAGGCCCGAAGCGAGGAGTTTCCCGAAGTCGTCTTGACCTGCGAACCCAATGCGGAGTGCCCGGCCGACGAGCAGCAGGTACGCCGCGAGAATCACGAAGAGCCCGATGAGCCCAAGCTCTTCACCGAGGGCTGCGAAGATGTAGTCGCTCTCGGCGACAGGCGTGTCTGCGGGATACCCCTGACCGAGTCCCGTGCCGGTCATTCCACCGTTCGCCATGCCGAAAAGTCCCTGCACCATTTGGTAGCCGGTGTTTGTCGGGTCGTTAAATGGATGGAGCCAGTTCTCGAAGCGCCGGCCCACGTAGCTCAAGGTCTGGCTTGCGGCGATGCCGCCGACGAGGAATAAGCCGACACCAAGCACGATCCACCCAATGCGACCGGTCGCAAGATACAACATCGACAGGAACAGGCCGAAGTACAGAAGCGAGGTGCCGAGGTCGCGCTGGAACACGAGCACCGCCATGGCGATGAGCCAGAACGCGAGCAGCGGACCGAGATCGCGGCCCCGAGGGAAGCGAATGCCCGCAAACTTCTTTCCGACCATCGAAAGTGCGTCGCGATTGCGCACGAGGTAGCCGGCGAAGAAGATTGCGAGGAATATCTTGGCGATCTCACCCGGCTGGAATGAGAAGTCACCAATGTGGATCCACACCCGCGCACCATTCAGTTCGGCGCCGATGAACGGAAGCATCGGGAGCAGGAGCAGCACGAGGGCGCCGAGGCCGAAGAGGTAGGTGTAGCGGAACAGCACACGGTGGCTCTTGATGACATAGAGCACGATCGCCGCCGCGACGATCGCCACGGTCGACCACAAGAGCTGGCGCACGGAGACTGCGCCCCATCCGCTGAGATCGTTGGCGAGGTCGATGCGATAGATCATTGCGACACCGATCGAGTTCAGCATGACCGCGATGGGCATGATGAGTGGGTCGGCGTCAGGGGCGATCCGACGCACCAGCACGTGGAGCGCAAACACTGCGACAACGAACGGAATCCCCGTGGGGAGGAGTTCAGTTCTGATATCGCCGTGCACGGTGAGATCGATGATGACGACCGCGGCTACTCCGACGCCCAGGGCAAAGAGGAGGAGGAATGTTTCGAGTGAGCGTAACTTTCGCGGGGCGCGGATCGCGGTGATGCGATGCAACACCGTCTCGCTCGTGCGAGTCTTGTCGAATGAAGGCGTCTCGCTCTGTGACCTATTCGGCATTTTGGACACCTCCGAGGCGCACCACGATCTCGCGAGCCTCCCCGAGGGAGTTTGCGCTCAGTGTGCGTTCGATGGCGCGGCGTTCGAGGCCGTCGAGAGCCTCGACTGGAATACCGGTGTCTTCTGCCGGCGAGTACAGCGAGAATGTGCCGATTGACTGATTGACGCCTTGGAAGATCACGACGGTCTCGCCATCGGTACCGACGAAGTAGCGCGTCTGAGTCCACTGATAGCTGAAGAACAGCGCACTGCCGACAGCCGCGAGCACCGCGATCACGCCCACGAGCCACATGATGCGGCGACGTCGATTGCTGCGGCGAGTCTCGGCGAGCAGCTCAGCGAGGTACTCGTCAACCTTAGGCTCGAAGTGGCTCTCTTCGACGACTGGAACACGGCGAATCCGCCTACGACCGATGAGCTTGTTGCGGCCGGTCGTCATCTCGCCGTCGCGAAGCAGCGGTGCATTCGCGGCAGAGCCCACAAACCGAGGGTTGCGCGGGCCGCGGTGGATCTCCGTGGTTTCACCGTCGATGCTCTCGACCGACTGGTCCACCGATCCCGGTTCTTCGACCGAGAACAGGTGCCCCGCGATCTCGAGGGTGTCGCGCTGCGGCGGAGCGGGGGCCTCCGCTGCTGTTTCGGCAGCAAGCGCAGCGGCCTCCTCTGCGGTTGTCGTCTCAACCAGCACAACCGTGACATTGTCGGGTGCGCCATGAGCGAGGCTCTTGTCGATAAGATCGTCGACCGCGCCCTGTAGCGAGGTGCGGCGGCGCAGGACTCGCTCGATCTCGTCATCTTCGACATAACCGCACAGGCCGTCCGAGCAGAGCAGCCAGAGATCCCCGGGCCTCGTATCAAGAACGGCGGTATCGATCTCGGGTGAGGATTCGACATCGCCGAGTACTCGCATGAGCACAGATCGTCGAGGGTGAAACTTCGCTTCCTCCTCAGTAATGCGACCGCTATCGACCAGGCGCTGCACGAACGTATGGTCTTTGGTCACTTGCTGCATGTTGCCGTCACGCATGAGGTACAACCGAGAGTCGCCAATGTGTGCGAGGGCAAGTTGATCGCCTACCGTGATAAACCCGACAAATGTGGTGCCGAGACCGGCAAGTTCTGGGTGATCGCCGACAGTATCTCGAAGCATGCGATTCGCAGACAACAGTGAAGTCCGCAGAAGTTCGGTCGATTGTTGCGGGAGACCGCCGGGCGTATCGTCGAGCCTTGCGATGTCACGAGTGACGAGAGCGGAGGCGACGTCACCGCCAGCGTGACCGCCCATGCCGTCTGCCACGAGATACAGATAGTCGCCGGCATAGCCCGAATCCTGGTTATTCGAGCGGACCATACCCACGTGTGAGCCGATTGCGCTCGCATATCCGTTTGCCACGGTTATGGCCTCAACTCAAAGGTGGTCTTGCCGATGGTGACGGGCGTGTACAGGGGAACACGAACGGGCTTGCGTACTTGTTCGCCCGCCAGGCGGGTGCCGTTCGTGGAGTCGAGGTCAGTGAGGATCCAATCGCTGCCGCTCTTCGCAAGCCGCGCGTGATAGGTCGAGGTGTACTCGTCGACTATGACGAGTGTGGAATCTGCGCTTCGGCCGATCGATACGAACTCGTCATCGAGCGGGATTGACGTGCCTGATGCGACACCGGAGGTGATGACCAGGGTGCGAGCCGTTCCAGAAGCTCCAGCAGTTGGAAGCGCACCGCCCGAGGGCGTGATCGCGGGCGGCTGTTGTGTTGACGTTCGGCTCGCCTGTG
>JBEBUJ010000127.1:0-4793 GCA_040393365.1 Leucobacter denitrificans | reverse complement strand
CTCGCGCGCTACTGGCGCGGCCAGGGGTACGACGTGCTGCACCCCATCGGATGGGACTCGTTCGGTCTTCCCGCTGAGAACGCAGCGATCAAGCGGGGCGTCGATCCTCGGGAGTGGACCTACGCCAATATCGCTCAGCAGAAGGCATCGTTCCGCATCTACGCGCCCTCGTTCGACTGGAGTCGCGTACTCCACACGAGTGATCCCGAGTATTACAAGTGGAATCAGTGGATCTTCCTCAAAATGTATGAAAAAGGCCTGGCGTACCGCAAGGCGAGCTGGGTGAACTGGGATCCGGTAGATCAGACCGTGCTCGCAAACGAGCAGGTGCTCGCAGATGGCACTTCCGAGCGCTCTGGCGCAATGGTGGTGAAGAAGAAGCTGACCCAGTGGTACTTCCGCATTACTGACTATGCCGATCGTTTGCTCGAGGACCTCGATCAGCTCGAGGGCAAGTGGCCGACCAAGGTGTTGAATATGCAGCGCAACTGGATCGGTCGCTCTCGCGGTGCGGAGGTCGAGTTTGAAATCGAAGGTCGCGCAGAGAAGGTTCCTGTCTTCACCACGCGCCCCGACACACTGCACGGCGCGACGTTCATGGTGGTAGCTCCTGACTCAGACCTTGCGGCCGAGCTGGCTGCCGGCGCTTCGCCTGAGGTGCGTCTGCAGTTCAAGACCTATCTCGACGCCACGCAGAAGCAGAGCGAGATTGAGCGACAAAACACCGATCGTGAGAAGACCGGCGTCTTCCTCGACCACTTCGCGGTCAACCCGGTGAACGGCGAGCGCATTCCCGTCTGGGCATCAGACTACGTACTCGCTGATTACGGTCACGGCGCAATTATGGCGGTGCCCGCTCACGACCAGCGCGACCTCGACTTCGCGCTGAAGTTCGAACTCCCGGTGCGTGTGGTGGTGAATGTGCTTGACGAAGACGGTTCGCCATTGCCGGATCCCGCCGAGAGCGGCATCGCGACAGCGGGCGAGGGCGTGCTCATCAACTCTGCCGAACTCGACGGTCTGAGCAAGACTGACGCGATTGCGCGGGCAATCGAGGTGCTCGAGGAGCGCGACACCGGCCGCGCAGCGACCACCTATCGTCTGCGCGACTGGCTCATTTCGAGGCAGCGCTACTGGGGTACCCCGATCCCGATTCTGCACGCTGAAGACGGCTCGATGCGCACTGTTCCAGAATCAGAGCTACCCGTCACGCTCCCTGACGCTGCGGGTCTCGACCTGAAGCCGAAGGGATCGTCGCCGCTCGGTGCGGCAACTGAGTGGGTCAATGTGACCGATCCAGAAACCGGTGAGACGCTTACTCGCGACGCCGACACCATGGACACGTTCGTCGATAGTTCGTGGTACTACTTCCGTTTCCTTTCATCGAATGATCCGACCCAGGCATTCGATCCCGCCGAGGCGAAGACGTGGGCGCCAGTTGATCAGTACGTGGGTGGCGTCGAGCACGCGATTCTGCACCTGCTGTACTCCAGGTTCATCACGAAGGTGATGTTTGATCTCGGGTACATCGATTTTGAAGAACCGTTCCTCGACATGCTGAACCAGGGCATGGTGTTGCTCGATGGCGCGAAAATGTCGAAGTCGAAGGGAAACCTCGTTGAGTTCGCTTCTGAGCTCAAGGAGCACGGGGCCGACGCGCTTCGTGTGACGCTCGCGTTCGCTGGGCCACCTGAAGACGATATCGACTGGGCAGATGTCTCGGTGCAGGGCTCAGCAAAGTTTCTTGCGCGTGCGTGGCGCATCGCCCACGACATAGAGCTTGCTGGATCTGCAAACGCAGACTTTGCGGCGGGGGACCCGTCGCTTCGCCGAGCAACGCATCAGTTGCTCGCCGACGCGCCTGGGCTTTCGGAGTCGTATAAGTTCAATGTGGTCGTCGCGCGATTGATGGAGCAGGTGAACGTCACTCGTAAGGCAATCGATTCTGGGTGTGGTGTTACCGATCCCGCCGTTCGCGAGTCTGCCGAGGCAATCGCAATTATCCTTTCGCTCTTCGCGCCATACGCCGCCGAGGATATGTGGGCGATGCTGGGGCATGAGCCCACCGTCGCGCTCGTGGAATGGCCGTCTGCCGACGAGTCGCTGCTCGTGCAAGAAGAGGTGACGATGATCGTGCAGGTCGATGGCAAGGTACGCGACAAGGTCACGGTTACTCCGGCTATCACGGAGACTGACGCTGAGGCACAGGCACTCGCTGCGCCGAACGCGCAGCGAGCGATCGGTGATCGCCAGGTTGTGAAAGTGATCGTTCGTGCGCCGAAGATCGTGTCGATCGTTACGAAGCCGGCTTCATAAGAACACTCCGTGCACAGAGCGCTTACGCGCTCGTGGGGCCCCCAATTTCTCCACATTGGGGGCCTTGCCATATCTCCTGCGCCGTACAGCTGCGAGAGTCGCAGCATGCGGCAACACTCAGATTCCGACGATAGTCAATCACCTGTAATTCAAGGTCGATGGGGGAGAGCTCCCGTGGCTCATGCTGCGGAGCCGACTCCATTAACCTGGGAAATGCGCCCGACGATCCGGGCCAGTCTCGCTCGGGCGGTATCGCTTCCCGCAGTGATTGGGATCGGGGTGTTCCTAGCGGTCGCCATAGCGACGACCGTGATCGTGCTGCAAGGGACAGGGGCCGGCTCCGGAGACGTGCTTGCTCAACCTACGGCCGGAACCGCCGTGCCAGAGAGTTCGGCGCAAGCGAAAGAGGCCCAAGCAACGGCTGAGGCCGGGCAGAAGATCTTTGTACATGTTGTCGGCGAGGTGATGCGCCCTGGCCTCGTCGAACTGCCTGCGGGCGCACGAGTGCTCGACGCAATCGACGCCGCGGGCGGCGCGGGTGCCGAAGCAGGTCTTGAGGGCGTAAATCTGGCCAGGGTGGTGTCTGACGGGGAACAGATATCCGTGCCAACGCTCGAGGTGGCTGAGGAGCTTGCCGCGAATATCCGTTCTGTCCCCGAGGCGGCGTCTGGCAGTGTCGTCGCAGACGGTGTGCTGGACTTGAACCAAGCAACCGCGGCACAGTTCGAACAACTTCCACGCATAGGCCCTGCGCTCGCGCAACGCATTATCGACTGGCGGGAATCCAACGGGCCTTTTGACAGTGTCGATCAGTTACTCGAGGTGAGTGGGATCGGGGAGAAAACACTCGAACAGTTTCGAGACCGGATTCGTGTGTGAACACAGGCGTGACAGCCATGCCTCGGGGTGGGCACTGGCGACTGTTGGCTCCAGCACTCGCGTGCTGGATGTGTGCAGCCGCTTTTATACACCGGCCGAATGTTGCGATGGTTGTCGGACTTGTCGCGGCCGGACTCGGTGCCTGTACGGTTATCGTCACCTCTCGCAAACTTTCGCGAACTGTGGGAACGCCCTCGGAACAAGCACGACAGTGGGGCGCCGGTCTGCTCCTGCTCACCTGCTCGGGGGTGCTCCTTGTCGCATTGCAGATCGAACTCATAGGAGAAGCGCGAGAGTCCCCAGTCCTGATATCCGCTTCAGAGTCGCATGTGGCGATCTCGACGCTCGTGTCTCTCTCTGAGTATCCCTCGTCTTCCGTTCAGCTCGACGGTCGCGCCCGAGGTTGGGTGAGCGCGGAAATGAAACAGGTGAACGGAGCCAACCTGCATCGACCAGTGAAGCTCATGCTTTGGCTGAGTGAACCGGCGCCTCCGCTCTGGGCGCCAGGTACGAGCGCACTAGTAACCGGCACGATCGCGAAGAGCCCGCCGGAAAGCAGTACGGCCTACGAAATGAGCGTCTCAGCGTTCGAAACAAGTGGTGAAGCAGAGCTGAACATATCGGGAGTGCAAGACGCGCTTGGTAGAAGTGCTGCGTCATTGCGAAACGGCTTGCGCGACGCATCGGATAGGCACCCAGATGCCGCACTTGTTCCGGGGTTTGCGGTGGGTGACACAAGCCTCGTGTCTGGCGGGCTCGAAGCACTCATGTTGGAGTCCAGTCTCACCCACCTCACGGCCGTCTCCGGTTCGAACTGTGCGATCGTCGTAAGCGCTCTTGTCGCACTAGCGGCACGGTTCGGTGCAGGAAGACGCGCACGCAGAGTCGTTGCAGGAGCCGGACTTGCGCTCTTCGTGGTCATTGTGGGGCCGGATGCGAGCGTTCAACGAGCCGCAATCATGGCCACCGTGCTGCTCGTGTCAGACTTTGGGGGCAAGAACGGGCGTTCGTTGCCGTCGCTTGGCATGGCAGTACTTGTGCTCCTCGTCCACGATCCCTGGCAATCAATTCAACCAGGATTCGCACTATCAGTTGCCGCAACGGCCGGAATTGTCCTGTGGTCACCGACCGTAGAGCGATGGTTGAGAGTCGTCACAAAATTCCCAAAGGTCCTTGCAATGCCCGTTGCTGTTGCCTGCGTGGCACAGTTCGCCTGTGCCCCATTCCTGTTGCTGCTTCAACCCGGGGTCTCCCTCGGCGGAGTGGTCGCGAACGTTGTGGCGGCGCCCGCAGCACCACTCGGCACGGCACTCGGATTGATCGCGCTCGTCATACTCCCTCTGCACGCTGGTGTTGGTGCGTTTGTGGTGAGTCTCGCAACCTGGCCCGCGCGGTGGGTTGCGGCCGCTGGCGAAATGTCGATCATGTTGCCGATGCATCGAGTGCACTGGCCCGATGGGTGGGGTGGAGCTATTCTGCTTGCCAGCGTTGAAGCGTTACTCGGTATCGCTACCCTGTTGCGTTCTGGGCGTATCGCAACCCGGGTCGGCGAACGTTTGGAGTACTTTGGCCCCTGGCGTGAGATCGCTCAGGGGCCA
>JBEBUJ010000126.1:0-4818 GCA_040393365.1 Leucobacter denitrificans | reverse complement strand
CTCAATCTCGATGACGCCGTCTTTCTTCGCCATAGCCTCACTTATGCTTACTTTGATTCATCAGTCGTGCGAATGCCCGCACCGATTTCGCAAACACGAAAACAGGCGCAAAGCACCAAGGGACAACATTACCCCTGTACTCGCGATTTGTAAAGTCGCCTATGGAATCGGAACTGGGGTGATGCCCAAGGGAGCGAGTCCTGCTGCCCCACCGTCTGCCGCGGTAAGCACCCAAATCCCGTGCTCGTGTACCGCCACGCTGTGTTCCCACTGTGCGCTCATTGAACCGTCGGCAATGGTCACAGTCCAATCGTCATCCTGAACGACGGTCTCGATCGTTCCCGCAGAGATGATGGGCTCAATCGCCACGACGAGCCCAGGCTTCACGTCTGGTCCGCGCTTCGCTACCGGCACGTTGAATACCTGTGGGTCCTCATGCATGCTTCGTCCGATGCCGTGCCCGATGTAGTCCTCAAGCACGTTGAAGTCACTGTGCTTGCGCACGTAGGCCGACACCGATTCACCGATTTCGCCTAGGTGCTCTGCTCGGGCGAGGCGCGCAATACCCTGCCACATCGCTTGCTCGGTGACGTCAGAGAGCAGTTCATTCGCAGAGGTGACATCGGGGCGCTCAGGGTCAGGAAGCGCCACGGTGATTGCCGCATCGCTATTCCACCCACCAATCACGGCCCCAACGTCGAGGGACACGATGTCTCCTGCTTCGAGCGGGCGATCCGTCGGAATCGAATGCACCACGTCTGCGTTCACGTTTGCACAGATAGTGTGACGGTAGCCGGGTTCGAGCATAAAGTTGGGTGCTCCCCCGAGTGCACGGATCGCGTCCTCAGCGATTGCATCGAGCTCGAGCGTGGTGATTCCCGGGCGGATCGCCTCACGCATGGCACGCAGGGCTGCAACAGCCGCGAGACCAGGCTCGACCATGAGGCGAAGTTGCGCTGGGGATTTGTAAATCGACCTACGCAAGAATCCGCGTCGTGCCACGCTTATCGACCCAGCTTTGCTGTCAGCCCGTCTGCAATGCGCTGTGCGACCTCGTCGATCTCGCCGAGGCCGTTCACGCGCACGAGCAACCCTCGTTCCTCAAAGAGATTGACGAGTGGGAACGTCTGTTCGGCATACACGTCTTGGCGATGACGAATCACTTCTTCAGTGTCGTCCGCGCGTCCCTCAAGCTCCGCTCGCTTCAGAAGTCGCGCAACCACTGCATCAGTGTCTGCCTCGAGAAGCAACACAGCGTGGAGCGAGTCTCCCTCGACCATTTCCTCAAGTGCGTGAACCTGCTCGATGTTACGTGGGTAGCCGTCGAGTAGATACCCAGATGCCGCATCGTCCTGGTGCAACCGGTCGCGAACAATTTCATTCGTGAGCGAGTCGGGAACGAGCTCCCCGCTTTCGATGATCGCCTGAACCTGCTTACCGAGTTCGGTGTGTCCCTTGATGTTCGCGCGAAAGATGTCTCCGGTCGAAATCGCTGGAATCCCGTAGTGCTCGGCGATACGCGAGGCCTGGGTACCCTTTCCTGCTCCGGGAGGTCCGATGATGAGGAGTCGGGTTACTGTCACTTCAGGAGTCCTTCGTAGTGGCGCTGCTGCAGCTGCGCATCAATTTGCTTTACGGTCTCAAGGCCGACGCCGACAATAATCAGGATCGACGCTCCGCCGAAGGGGAAGTTCTGGTTCGCGTCAAAGAATGCAAGTGCAATGAGCGGAATCAGGGCAACGATACCGAGGTAGAGCGAGCCTGCGCTGGTGATGCGCGTGAGCACGTAGTTCAGATACTCAGCGGTCGGTCGGCCGGCACGTATGCCGGGGATGAAGCCCGAGTACTTCTTCATGTTGTCAGCAACCTCTTCAGGGTTGAAGGTGATCTGAACGTAGAAAAAGGTGAACCCGACAGTCAGGAGGAAGAAGACGAGCATGTAGAGCGGCTGATCGCCATACACGAGGTTGTTCTGCACCCAGACAACCCACGGCTGCGGTTCTTCCCCGACCTTTGGCTGATTGAACTGCGCGATGAGCATGGGCAAGTAGAGAATGGCCGATGCGAAGATGACCGGGATCACGCCCGCCATGTTCACCTTGATCGGAATATAGGTACTCGATCCACCATATGTGCGTCGCCCAACAACCCGCTTGGCATACTGAACAGGCACGCGACGTTGCGACTGCTCAACATACACGACCGCGGTCATGACGACCAGACCGACCGCGATGACGAAGAAGAAGATTTCCCAGCCGCGCTGTTCCTGAATCACCCAGAGAGCGCTTGGGAAGGTGGCTGCAATCGAGGTGAAGATCAAGAGCGACATGCCGTTGCCGATACCGCGCTCGGTGATGAGCTCACCGAACCACATGATGAGGCCGGTACCAGCGGTCATCGTGAGGATCATGATGAGGATCGCCCACCACTCTTGCGCAACGAGGTTCTGGCAGGCCTGGTTTGCGGAGGTGCCGAACAACTGGCCCGAGCGAGCGACAGTGATCAGGGTAGTTGACTGCAGGACAGCCAGGGCAATGGTGAGGTAGCGAGTGTACTGGGTGAGTTTTGCCTGACCAGCCTGCCCCTCTTTATGCAGGGTCTCAAAGTGCGGAATCACGACGCGGAGCAACTGAGTAATAATCGAGGCCGTAATATACGGCATGATTCCGAGCGCAAAGATGGAAAGCTGCAGCAGCGCGCCGCCGCTGAACAGGTTGACCATGTCATAGAGGCCAGCCGTGCCGCCCCCTTGGTTCGACGCGAGGCAGGCCTGCACATTATTGAAGTCAACAAACGGCGTTGGCACGAATGATCCGAGTCGGAACAACGCGACAATTCCGAGCGTGAACACAATCTTCCGACGGAGGTCGGGTGTGCGGAAGATACGTCCGATGGCTCTGAACAAAACTCTGCCTCCTGGGTACTTCGCCGGATGCATTCCGGGCGAGGAGCAACTAGACCAGCCTACACGCCATGTGGGGCTAGCAAGATACAAGAAGGGGGTCTGGAGAGCCCGTGGGCACTCCATACCCCCTTCTCAATCAAGCATTGCTCGAATGAGTTACTTTACTTCTCCGCCGGCCGCAACGATCTTCTGCTCTGCTGAGCTCGAGACCTTATCGACCTGCACGGAAAGCTTGACCTTCAGGTCTCCGTTACCCAGCACCTTGACGGGCTGGTTCTTGCGAACAGCGCCCTTGGCAACGAGTGCCTCAACGGTGACGTCGCCACCCTTGGGGAACAGCTCTTCAAGCTTCGCGACATTGACCACCTGGTACTCGGTGCGGAACGGGTTCTTGAACCCGCGCAGCTTCGGAGTACGCATGTGGAGTGGCATCTGGCCACCTTCGAAGCCAGCCTTGACCTGGTAACGCGCCTTGGTGCCCTTGGTACCGCGACCAGCGGTCTTACCCTTGGACGCCTCGCCGCGACCCACGCGGGTCTTAGCAGTCTTCGAACCGGGAGCTGGGCGGAGGTGGTGTGCCTTCAGCACTTCACCGCGCTCTTCATTCTTCTCGCTCATGCGTCGACCTCCTCGACCTGGACCAGGTGAGCCACCGCACGAATATAGCCACGGTTAGCAACGGTATCCTCACGAACGACCGACTGGCCGATCTTCTTGAGACCGAGGCTACGCAGCGTATCGCGCTGGTTCTGCTTCTCGCTGATCACGGACTTCGTCTGCGTAATCTTCAGGCTCTTTGACTTAGCCATTACGCACCTGCCTTTGCCTTTGCGGCAGCGTCGGCCGCAGCCTTCGCCTCAGCGCGCACCAGGCGAGCCGGGGCGACGCGGTCGAAGTCGAGGCCACGGCGGGCTGCGACAGAGCGAGGCTCCTCGAGCTGCCTAAGCGCCTCAACGGTCGCGTGCACAATGTTCAGAGTATTCGATGAACCGAGCGACTTGCTCAATACATCGTGGATACCAGCGCACTCGAGTACGGCGCGGACGGGGCCACCGGCGATAACACCGGTACCTGCTGCTGCCGGACGGAGCAACACGACGCCTGCTGCGGCCTCGCCCTGCACCGGGTGCGGAATGGTGTTCGCAACACGTGGTACGCGGAAGAAGTTCTTCTTGGCTTCTTCGACGCCCTTGGAGATTGCGAGTGGAACTTCCTTAGCCTTGCCGTAGCCAACGCCCACGGTGCCATTGCCATCGCCCACCACGACAAGCGCGGTGAAGCTGAAGCGTCGGCCGCCCTTGACGACCTTCGACACGCGGTTGATGGTGACGACGCGCTCGAGGAACTGGCTCTCCGAGCGGTCACGGCCGCCACGCTCATTGCGAGTACCGCGATCGCGGCTTCCGCGACGCTGTTCGCGGGGCTCGCTGCGGTGATCGGTAGCCTGCGCCTCAGCGGCTGGAGCCTCGTTCTGAGCCTCAGCAGTCACTTCCTGCTCCTTCGTTTCGTTGCTCACAGGGTCAGACCCCCTTCGCGAGCGCCGTCGGCGATCGCTGCGACACGGCCTGCGTAACGGCTGCCGCCGCGGTCGAAGACGACTGCGGTAATGCCGGCGCCCTTTGCCCGCTCGGCGACGAGTTCGCCAACCTTGCGTGCCTTAGCGGTCTTGTCTCCCTCGAATACGCGAAGATCAGCTTCCATCGTCGATGCAGAAGCCACCGTGTGGCCCTTGGAATCGTCGATGACCTGAACGAACACGTGACGCGAAGAACGTGTCACAACGAGACGTGGACGCGCCTCGGTGCCGACAATCTTCTTGCGCAGGCGGGCGTGGCGGCGAACGCGCGCAGCCGAACGGCCCTTTGCACGGGTGATGTTAGCGGCCATGGTTACTTACCAGCCTTTCCAGCCTT
>JBEBUJ010000125.1:0-4861 GCA_040393365.1 Leucobacter denitrificans | reverse complement strand
GGTCATGGAGGTCAAGAACGGCCAGCGCAAGATGGTGACCCGCGTGCGGATCCCTGGCTACGTGCTCGTGCGTATGAACCTCACTGAGAGCACCTGGTCGGTCGTGCGCCACACCCCTGGTGTGACAGGCTTCGTGGGCAACGCTCACAACCCGGTACCGCTTCGTCTCAATGAAGCATTCGAGATGCTCAAGAGCACCGTCGAGTTCGAGCCCACCGACACCCAGAAGGGTAAGGCCGCTGCGAACGCGGTTGCCCAGGGGCAGGTCGAGATCGACTTCGAGATTGGCGAGACCATCACCATCAAGTCGGGCTCGTTCGAGGGCCTTGCTGGCACTATCAGCGAGATCAACCCGGCTTCGGGCAAGCTCACCGTGCTTGTCTCGCTCTTCGAACGTGAAACTCCGGTCGAGCTTGGCTTCGACCAAGTCACCAAGATGGTGTAACTCTGAGCGGGTTACCTCCTCTCACTAAAACGCGTGTTGCCCTTTGGGACAATGCGCGTTTTGTGCTCATCGCCCTCGTGGTCGTGGGGCACATGATCTCGACCGTGCGCACAGACACCGCGCTCGGTTTCGGGCTCTACGCCTACATCTACCTGTTTCATATGCCCGCGATGATTCTGCTCTCCGGGGTGTTCGCAAAGCCTGAGGTGAACCCGAAGGCGATCAAGTCGACGATGCAGCTCCTCGTCATCTGGCTGCTGTGGGAGGGAATCTGGGCGATCATTCACGCGGTCGTCGAGCAGAAAGACCTCTCGAAGAACTTTCTCGTGAGCCCCGCCTGGACGCTCTGGTTTCTCGTCACGCTCGCAACCATGCGCGTGCTGCTTCCGTACATCGCGAGGCTTCGGCATCCGCTGCTCGTCTCGATCGCGCTTGCGCTCGTTGCGCCACTCTTCGAGGGCATCGGTGTGCAGTTCTCCGCCGCCCGCACCCTCGCGTTCCTGCCGTTCTTTGTCGTCGGGTGGATCGCGCGTGAGCGCGGGTGGCTCACCGGTGAGTGGTTCTTGAAACCGCACATTCGGGCGCGGGCATGGGCCTGGGCACTGCTCGGCGGAATCGCTGCCGTCTTCGCGCTCTTCTCGCTTGTTCCCGGCGGCCTCAAGAAGTTCTGGCGCATCGACAAGTGGCTGACGCACCGCGACAGTTATTCCTGGATGTTCGAGCACGCACCCATCGGTTCGTTTGGGCCCTCGGGCGACGGGTTTGCCGGGTGGATCGGCTTCGCCATCTCCGGCATGCTCATTTCACTCATCTTGCTCGCCGTCGCCGCGGCGATCACACTCGCCGTGCTGCTCGTTGTGCCGCGGGGGCACTCGGCAATTACCGTCTGGGGAGCGCGAACGCTTTACGTGTACCTGCTGCACGGCGTCGTGGTGTGGTTCCTTCGCGAGAGCGGGTTCATTGACTGGGTGGGTGAGCTCGGGTGGATCGGTATCGCCCTGCTCTCCGCGCTCGCGACTGGCCTTGCCATTGTGCTGTCGATGGGGTGGGTGACACGGGTGTTCCGCGTGGTGATTGAGCCGAAATTCGATTGGCTGCTGCAGAAGGAGCAGAGGGAAGAAGAGCCCAAGCCCGTCGGTTCCTAACGCTGTGAGCGCCTGGGGTTCAACCCAGTCGTGGGCTGAACCCCAAGCGTCACACGGTCTACTTGACCGGAACCACGAGTTCCATGGTCGTGGTGAACTCTTGTTCGATCGCCTCGTTACGCTTGTACGTCGCGAGGCTCACGATGATCGCGGTGATGAGCGCGAATACGAAGCCGGGGAGGAGCTCGTACAGGTCGAAGACCCCGCCTGACGCGGCGCCCCACGCAAATACCGTGATGGTTCCGACGATCATTGCACTCAGCGCGCCCCAGTTGGTGAGTTTGCGCCAGTACAAACTGAGGATCACGAGCGGTCCGAACGCGGCACCAAAGCCCGCCCATGCAAAGCTCACGAGGCCTAGGATCGAGTCGTTCGGGCTTATCGCGAGTAGCGCCGCGACGATTGCGACCGCGAGCACGCACGCCCGACCGAGGAGCACGAGCGTCTTCTCCGCCGGAGGAGTCTTCTTGATGACCTTGAAGATATCTTCGACAAGTGCCGATGAGCACACGATGAGCTGGCTCGAGAATGTACTCATAATCGCTGCGAGTACTGCTGCGAGCACGAGACCAGCGACGAGCGGATGCAGCAGTGCCTGCGACATGAGCAGCACAATCGTCTCGGGGTTACCGAGGTCGATGTTGTTCTGTGACACGTATGCGATGCCGACAAAGCCAGAGAACACAGCGCCCGCGAGCGAGATGATCTGCCACGTGACACCGATGCGCCTCGCGCTCTTCGCCTCAGACGGCTTGCGAAGCGCCATGAAGCGCACGACGATGTGGGGTTGACCGAAGTAGCCGAGTCCCCAGGCGAGTCCCGAGAGCACGCCGATGATCGTGACCGAGCTAAGTCCTGTGCCGCCGAAGAGATCGAAGTGGTTCGGGCCCAGTTCGCGAACGAGCGACATTGCCTCGCCGACGCCGCCGACAGAGACGACGGCCGCAACCGGAACGATGATGAGCGCGATGACCATCATCAGGCCCTGCACCACGTCGGTGAGAGATGCGCCGAGGAAGCCACCGAACAGGGTGTAGCCGAGGGTGACGACGGTGACGAGCACCATGCCCCAAATGTATTCACCGTCAAACGCACTCTGGAAGAACACGCCACCCGCGACCATTCCCGACGAAACGTAGAGGGTGAAGAAGACCAAGATGATGACACTCGACACGATGCGGAGCGACCTCGTCTTATCGCGCGTGCGGTTCTCGAAGAAACTGGGCAGCGTGATCGAGTTCTGCGACACCTCGGTGTAGGCGCGAAGGCGGGGAGCGACGACCAGCCAGTTGAGGTAAGCGCCGAGGGTGAGACCTATGGCGATCCACGCCTCAATGAGACCGGCGACATAGATCGCGCCGGGCAGGCCCATGATGAGCCACCCAGACATGTCGGATGCTCCGGCGCTGAGTGCCGCAACCCACGGTGGAAGCCCTCGGCCGGCGAGCATGTAGCCCTCGTGCCCTGAGGTTCGCCGATAGGCGAGATAACCAATGAGCAGCATCGCGGTGAAGTATGCCCCGAGTGCGATGTAGAGCCAAATTTGATCGGACATCGTTGTCCCCTTTCAACGGGTTTTCAGGCCTGCTGTATTACTTAGCCTAACTGCGGGTCGAGCAAACTCACAGGAATGCCGACCCGCGGAGGCAGTTATATCAATGAATCGGAGAGGTGATTCGGCGTGCCGAACCGGTGAGCGGTGATTGAGACCGCCTGCTCGTGGAGGTAGGGCAGCAGCTCCACGCGACCGGCCGAAACGATTTCACCTCCGTACACCGCAACATCGGGTTTACCTTCGGTTGCGTCATAGATCGCCGAAACGATCTCGTCGCGGGATTCGCCCGCAACGACGCGGATTCGCGCGCTCGCGTGCGGCCCCTCCACTGCGGCAAGCTTCTCGACCCGCGCCCGCCAAGCCGCATCGTCTTCGAAGTGCACCGCGAATTCCAGGCGTTCGATTGCCGTGCGCAGGGGCTGCGGCAGCGCGGTCGGCGAGCTCACCGTCACCGCGCCCTTTGCGGCTGCGGCGGCAGCGAGCTCGCGCGCGACATGGTGGATCGGCGCGTCGGCACCTATCCGCACCGTTACCGGCACGGGAAGGTAGCGCAGAATGTTGCGCTCGACCCCGAGCTGCGAGGCGTCGCGGGCAATACCGAACTCAGTCTCCCAAGCAGTAGCGTCGCTGCCGAGGGCCGCGCGCAACCAGCTGAGCTCGTCGCCTGCGACGCCTGACTGCTCTGCGGCGGTGAGGATGTTCGCGGCGCGATGCAGCGGTGCACGAAGCTCCCCAGAGACCGGTGCGTCGATCCACGCGCCGAGACCGTGCAGGTAATTCGGCCCGCCAGCCTTCGTGCCCGCGCCGATCGCCGACTTCTTCCAACCCCCGAAAGACTGACGCTGCACGATTGCGCCGGTGATGCCGCGGTTCACGTAGAGGTTTCCGGCCTCGATGCGGCGTAGCCAGAGCGCGAGCTCGTCGGCGTCGAGCGAGTGCAGGCCGCTCGTGAGTCCGTAGTCGATGTCGTTCACCATGTCGATTGCTTCGTCGAGAGTCTTCGCGGTCATGATGCCGAGGATCGGGCCGAAGTACTCGGTGAGGTGGTACTCGGAACCGCGCTTCACGCCGTAGCGAACGCCGGGGCTCCAGAGTTTGTTCTCGCCCTTCGCGTCGAGTGCGAGCGGGCTGTCTGACTCGAGCGGTGCTGGCTCGATCGCCCAGATCTCGCCCTCGCCGAGCGTCGTGAGCCCGCGCAGCAGCTTGCCCGACGGGGCCGAAATGACCGGGCCGATCTGTGTGCGCAGGTCTTCTGGCGTGCCAACCTTCATCGAATTGATCGCGTCGAGCAACTGCCCGCGGAAACGTTTCGAGGTGGCTACCGATCCGACGAGGATCACGAGCGATGCAGCCGAGCACTTCTGGCCTGCGTGTCCGAAGGCCGACTGTGCCACGTCACGAGCCGCGAGATCGAGATCCGCGTTTGGGGTCACGATGATCGCGTTCTTGCCGCTCGTCTCGGCTAGGATCGGGAGGTCCTGGCGCAGCTCGCGGAAGGTCACCGCCGTCTCGTAGGCGCCGGTGAGGATCAGGCGATCCACACGGGGGTCAGCGACCAGCTTCGAGCCGAGCGACCGCTCGCGGAATTGCACGAGTTGCAGCACGTCGCGCGGCACGCCGGCCTCCCAGAGGGCCTCGACCATCACAGCGCCCGAGCGAGCCGACTGCGATGCTGGCTTGATGATGACCGACGCGCCCGAGGCGAGGGCCGCGAGC
>JBEBUJ010000124.1:0-4929 GCA_040393365.1 Leucobacter denitrificans | reverse complement strand
GACTCGGGCCGATACCGTCTATACAGCGCTGCTACCACGAAGACCATGCTACCTGCGGCCACTGACATCAGGCGCAGTAATCCACAGCCGTAATGCATCTCTATACTGATGAGCATTCGAGTGCAGGAAGGGGACGCTGCAATGAATGATGGCCGTGGCGGGCCTTCCGTCTCCCCCATCGAACGTTTCGCCTCACTCGCGACTGCCGCGCTCATCGTATGCGTGCTCGTCTCAATCGCCGTTCCCATTGAAACCACGTTCGCGGGTGTTGCAGCGCTCATCACGCTCGTGGGTTGTTTCCTCGCCGCCACCGCGAAGTCTCGCCTCGTCGTGCTCCTGCTCACCGGTGTGGGAGTGCTCTGCGCGATCGTTGCAATGACCGCGTTCGATACGAGACTCGAATGGAGTCAGCTTGGACGGGTGAATCAAGATATCGTTGCGATGATTGCGGGCGGAGCGTTTATTCGCGGAGTCGTTCCCTACACCGCCACGCCCGTGAAGCCCCGCCTCCGAGGAACCGCGGCGCTCTTGCGCACCTCATTGCTCACGCACTTTTTCAGTTCGGTGCTCAACATGGTGTCGATAGGAATTGTTGGCGATCAACTCGCGGCGAAAGACGGCCGCCTGAGCCGAAACAATGCTTCCCTGGTTTCTCACTCGTTCGCGACGGCTGCACTGTGGTCACCGTTCTGGGCGATCACCGCGCTTGTCGTCATTTACTTTCCACAACTGAACCTGCTGCCAATCACGCTCACCGGAATCATCGGAGCCGTGGTGGTCATCATCGTCATCGCGCTCTGGAATGCTGCGCGGCGCACCCCGGAAGAACTCGCTGAGCACGGCTATCCGCTTCAGGCGAGCCTGCTGTGGCTACCGCTCGCGCTCATCGCCTGCGTTGTCGCGACACAATTGCTGATTCCCGGAACACCGGTGCCCCGGCTCGTGCTCCTTGCATCAATCGTGGTTCCGCTCTGTTTTGGCGTGGTGCGCACCGGACTTCGCGAAACCCTCGCAAGGTTCGCACGGGTTGCCTCTGGTGGCCTCACCTCCTCAGCGAACGAGTCGGCGCTGTTCGTCGCTGCGGGCATCTTCACAGTCGGTGGATCGATGCTTACCGCGAACCTCCCCATCACGCTCGAGGGAGTGCCTCCGACCGTGTTCTCGGCCTGGCTGCTCACCGTCGCAATCATGCTGCTGTCGCTGCTTGGCGTGCACTCGATAGTGTCGATCTCGATCGCTGCGGCGCTGATGCTGTTCGCTCCGGGTGGTGAGTACCTCTACGCGACCGCGATGGCGTGGGGGTGGAGCCTGTCAGGCGCTACCGGGCCGCTGTCGGGCACGATCATTTATGTGTCGCAGCGCTACGGCCTCAATGGGCGCTCACTCATTGCAGCGAACTTGCCGGTTGCAGCGTTCATGCTCGCGCTCGCGTTTCCGGCAATCTGGATCGTCGGGCAACTGTCTGAAGCTTGGGGTCTCGCGTAGCGAGTGATGCGTGATCAGCCAGGATTACCTTGATCCGCAATGGACTACGGCGCCCGCACCACCGAGGCAACATAGCCTCGCATGAGCCGCAGAGCGACGTCGCGGGATATTTGCGGATCCCGGGCGACGATGCGGTAACCGAGGTAGTCCTCCATCGACATGAGAGTCATAGCGATCTCGGTGGTGTCTTGTCTCAACTGAAACTCTCCCTGTTCGACCCCCGCAGTCAGTACCGATTCGTAGAGTCCGACCTGTCGGTGGTAGATCGATTGCACGTCGGCACGGTGAGCAAGGTCAAAGCCAGCGTCGAGAATGGCCATCCAGATCACGCGCCATTCGGCATCTTCTGGGCCCGTCGGCAGTCCAGCTCGCATCATCTGTTCGAGTTGCGTGGATGGATCGGTGCCCAGGTCGAGCAGAGCGAGGCGGTCGAGGTAGAAACGCTTATCTGACCTGAGCGCGAGTTCGGTGATGAGTGTGGTGATGTCGGGGTAGTAGTACCGCACGGCATTCGCGGTGACGCCAAGGTGGTCGGCGATCTGGGGGATCGTGATCTGCGCCAGGTCAGATACTCCGACGAGTGCGATTGCGGCCTGGTGGATGTCTTCGCGGCGCTGAGCCTGGGTGTTCGGTCGTGCCACCTGATCTCCCCCATTCCAACAGGCCTAGTCACTACCAGCGTATCGAGACTTTCAGCGGGTCGCGCATTTTGCCTCTTGCATTTTCGGCGCGCTCGGTTCATTATTTGCATACAGTGAAAATAACTAAGGGAAGAGCAGATGAGAGCACGCGATCTCGGAATCACGATCGGAACCTATCCAACCGGCCCACTGAATGCGATCACTGATGTTCCTGGCGTCAAGGTCGGCATGGTGACGCTCGGCGGTGAGAACGAACCCGGGGCGAGCTCATCGGTGAATACCGGAGTGACCGTCATCATGCCGCACGACGACATCTGGAATGAACCACTCTTTGCCGGCACGCATCGCATGAACGGCAGCGGCGAAATGACGGGCCTTGAGTGGGTGCGCGAGTCGGGCGAACTCACGTCGCCAATCGCGCTCACAAACACGCACAGTGTTGGCGTGGTGCGAGACGCCCTCGTCAAAGAGCAGGTGTCTCAGCGCGGGCCTGGCAGCTACTGGTCCCTTCCCGTGGTCGCCGAAACGTATGACGGGCTCTTGAACGAAATCAACGGCCACCATGTGAGCGAAAAACACCTCTTCGATGCGCTGCGCGCGGCTTCATCGGACCGACCGTCAGAGGGCAACACCGGTGGAGGCACCGGCATGATTTGCCACGAGTTCAAGGGCGGATCGGGCACCTCGTCTCGCACCATCGACACTGCTACAGGCCGATACACCCTCGGCGTCTTTGTGCAGGCGAATCACGGACGGCGTGAGCGCTTCAGCGTGAACGGTGTGGCAGTCGGCAAGCGCATCGATGCTGCGGCAGTACCGCTCCCCGAGACTCCGCGGTTCTATGAGCCGGGCTCTGGATCGATCGTCGTCGTCATCGCGACCGACGCCCCCTTCCTCCCCCACCAGCTCAATCGACTCGCGCAACGCGCGTCGCTCGGGGTCGGCAGGATGGGCGGATCGGGTGAGCAGTACAGCGGCGACCTGATGATCGCGTTCTCCACCGGCAATCGAGGCATTCCACCGTATGTGTGGGATGAGGACCCGACGACCAAGCTCGCGAAGATCGATGTCTCGATGATGGCACCCCAGCTGATGACCACGTTCTTCGACCTCGTTATCGAGGCGACCGAAGAGGCGATTCTCAACTGCATGGTCGCCGCGCAGACCCTCACTGGGCCATTCGGGGTGACAGCCCGCGCGATCGACCACGGCCTCTTGAAGGAGGCGATGACGGAGTAGTTCACAGTTTTTGGTTCGGCCCGCACGATTCGGATCGTTCCGCCCCCTGTACAACGTGTCAATGTTTCAGCGACAAAGGAGCCGCTATGAGTAATACACAAACCACCAGGCAAACACAACACGAGCAAGGCCCGCAGCGTCTCAGCGGGAGACTCGGAACCACCGGAATCGTGTTCATGGTCGTCGCTGCGGCCGCGCCGCTCACGGTCATCGGCGGAAATATGCCGCTCGGCATCGGTCTCGGCAACGGAGCAGGCGCTCCGGTCGGATTCCTCATCGCCGCACTGCTGCTGTTTGTATTCTCGGTCGGCTTTGTCACCATGACCCCGCACGTGAAGCAAGCAGGAGCCTTCTTTTCGTATGTCACGCTCGGTCTGGGCAAGCGGCCAGGAATGGGCATCGCGATCGTTGCGCTCGTTGCCTACACCGCAATTCAAGCAGGGATCTACGGCTATATCGGTTGGGCGATCGATGACACGATCCGCTTCTATGGCGGGCCGAGTATTCCCTGGCCGATCTATTCGCTCGTAACCCTGCTCATCGTCGCATTCCTCGGATACCGCCACATCAACCTCAGCGCGAAAGTGCTGGGCGTCGCGCTCGTTGCCGAGATCAGTATCGTCGTACTCTTGGATCTTGCAATTCTGGTGAGTCCTGGCCCGGAGGGAATCACCTTCGAGTCGTTTGCCCCGACCACCTTCCTCGACGGCGCGATCAGCGTCGCGATCCTGTTCGCACTCACCGGATTCATCGGGTTCGAAGCCACTGCAGTCTTCCGCGACGAGGCCCGGATGCCCGAGCGCACTGTTCCACGGGCGACCTATATTTCGGTGCTCATCATCGGCGGCTTCTACGCCTTCACGTGCTGGGCATTCGTCGTCGCAATCGGCCCCGACGCTGTGGTCGAAGTCGCGCAGCGCACCCTTGCGGGCGAGGGCAATATGCTCCTCGACACGACGAACGACTACCTCGGGCGCATCGGCCGCGACATCGTAAACGTGCTGCTACTCACAAGCCTCTTCGCCTGCGTACTGTCATTCCACAACGTCATCGCCCGCTACCAGTTCGTGCTCGCGGGCATGACCGTGCTGCCGAAGCGGCTCGCGCAGATCCACCCGAAGCATGAGTCGCCAGCGGTATCGTCGCTCGTGCAGTCGTTGACGGCCCTTGCGGTGCTCGTAATCTTCACCGTGTTCGGCGTCGATCCTCTCGTCGGCGTGTTCGGTTCGATGGCGGGTGTCGCGACCGTGGGCATGATCATACTGATGTTTACAACGTCGCTCGCAGTGATCGTCTACTTTGCGCGGCATCCTGAGGTGCGTGGCGGGCGCCGATGGCGCACCATCATCCTCCCCACGCTCGCAAGCGTAGGGCTCATTGGCGCAATGGTGCTCGTGCTGTCGAACTTCACACTCGTGACGAGCAGCGGCGTCGGGCTGAGTTCACTGCTCGCGGTGATCCCGTTTATCGCGCTCGGTGTGGGGTGGGTGATTGGCGCAAAGAAGCGCTCACTCCAAGAGGTGACCGAGCAGTCAGAGGTTCGCTAGCCGAGCCCGAGGTCGTA
>JBEBUJ010000123.1:0-5063 GCA_040393365.1 Leucobacter denitrificans | reverse complement strand
TTCCCCGTGTTCTCCGCGGCGTTGTTGTTCCCACCAAAGGAGATCGACGAGGTGTTACCTGTGTTCTCAGCTTCGTTGTTGTTGCCGCCGACCTTGTCACCCTGTGCGAGTGCGTCGCCGCCCGCGATCACGCCGGTATCTTGCGCGATGGTCTGATCGCCGCCGAGTGCGAGATTGCCGTCGCCCTGGTTCTGAATGGTGTCGCGGCCCGATGCCTGAGCGGTGTCGGTTGCGACGATGTTGCCGTCGCCGGTGACAATCGGAGCGTCAGTCTGAAAGTCGCCACCGAAGGCGAGGCCACCGTCGCTTGCGAACGCCTGACGCAGTTCGCCTGCAGACCAGACGTTCTGAATGATTCCACTGTTGTCGAAGTTGCTCACGGCAACGTTCTGGATGAGGTGCTGCACCATTTCAGCCGGGGTCGAACCCGCGCCCGCAATTGCCACCGCGCCCTGCGACGCATTTGCGAGCACCGGGGTGATCGCGTCGACGTCTGCGCAGGTGAGGTCTGCAAGGCCTGCCGATGCCAGCGCCTCAGACGAGTTCGCCATGAACTCTTCTGCCTTCGCCGAGTCACCGAGCAGCCCGAGGATGAAACGGAGAAGCTCCGTTGATGTAACTGACATTACGTGCTCCTTGGATCTGGCCCACCGCGAATTCGGCGAGCGCCTAGGCAACTGTAAGTTCACAGGCGCCCCCGATACGACGGGGCGGTACCCCCTGAACGTCACCCGATGCGCCATCCGAGCCGCACCCCAAACACGAAGGGTGATTAGGGGATGGATTAGGGGATTCAAAGCGCAAGATCGGTAGTTGGGAGTGCGGTATTTCGATCGATCCCCCGTTATCGTTCATATACGGGGTAGCACAGCACACGGGGGAAGACATGGTTGGCATCACAGCGGGCACGTCTCGCATCACACTGAGTTCGGGCGAGCACGTGCCGTTCGAGCCGTGCGACACACAGGCCGGGCAGAGCGTGCCGCACGGACAGCACGACGATCTCCTCGTGCGCATTGGCGATGACCGGCCCGTCGTGCGTGTCGCCGAGGCGCCCGATGGCGGATCCACAACTGAGACCGACCCAGCCGCCGACCTGTATGCGACTCGTCTCGCGGCAACTCTGCGGGCCGACAGTCTCGCGGGCGAGCAGTTGAGCCTTGCCACACAGCTGAGTCTTGCGAGCCAGGTCAGTCTCGCGGTGCCCGGGTGGTGGTCACCACAGGTGGTCAGCCGCTTCGACCAGGCGCTGCGCAGTCGCGGGGTGAATGTCTCGCTTGTGAACGCAGCCGAGGCTGCGGTCGCAGGATACCAGTTGGGCGGCGCCTCGCTTCCACCCAATGTGGTCGTGGTCGACGCGCGGCGAGGATTCACGAGCGTCGTCGTGGTCAGGGAGTGCGAGACGAGACCGCGCGCGCTGCTGAGCCCCACCCGCGTGCACCGCGAGGGTGGAGACGCACTCGACGCGGCTGTGCTCAGGCACCTGGTCTCGGGGCTCACGAGCGTGGGCGATGACGTCGATGCACGCAGCGCAGAAACCATTTCTGCAGCTCGCGATGCACTTGCGGAGTGCCGAGAGCTGCGGGAGTCGCTGTCGCAGAGCTCTACGGCATCGCTGCAGCCGGAGTTACCTGGATCCACCCACCGGGTGCTGCTCGTGCGAAGCGAACTCGACGAGCTCGCAACCCCCTGGGCAGACACTGTGGTGGGCATGGTGCGCGCCGCGATCGAGCAGTCTCCCGTGGAGGTGCAGGCGGTGCTCATCACTGGTGGGCTCGCAGCGATGCCGCTCCTCACTCAGCGGTTGTCGGCGGATCTCGCGCTCGACGTGCACGTGCCCGAGAACCTGGACCTCGTGATCGCGGAGGGTGCAGACACACTGCACGGGAACGACGAGACGGGCAAGCGCGCGTGGCCTGGGTGGAAAGGCCTCTTGAAACCACGAAGTGTGGTGACCCGATGAACGCGATCAACTCCCAGCACGCGGCAGACCGGGAGCGAGAGCTCACAACGCTGCTCCTCCATGTTGCGGTGTCAGCGCCGGCAAACGCTGGCGAATTGACGACGCGCATTTCGAGGCCGCAGCAGGCAATCCACGATGACCTCACCTCACTCATGCGCGACGGTATCGTGCACGTGCACGAGGGGGCGCTGCGCACCTCGGCTGCTCCCCGGGTGATCGCCGAGGCAGACGCGGGCACGATCCGCGAGATCCACGATCAGGTGCTCGCCGAGCTGCGGTCGGGTGCGGCTGCGAGAACCTCGACGCTCCTCGCGCTCGCGGAATCGGGGTGCGCAGACGAGGCGCTGCTGCAATTACTCACGCGAGCGGTCGGTTCGGCACCAGACGATGCGGCGGCGCTCAGCGCGTTCACCATGGTGGCGAGGGCACGTGGCGAGGACGATGCGGCGCAGCGAATCAGGCGCGCCACCGATGCCGCGGCGCGGTGTCGCCCCGACCTCGTGCTCGCACTCACCGAGGATCTCCTCGACTCCGAACCGTCAGACACGCAGCGCAGCGCGGCGTTGCTTGCTGCGAGTGCTCACCTGCAAAGCAACCGGTGCGAGCGGGCGGGCGCAGTGTATCGCTCCATCGGTGTGGATCACATCGGGGCTCACGGCGCTTGGGCCGTGGTCGCGGCGGTCGGGCTTGGCGACCTCGAATCTGCGCTGCGGTGGCGCCAGGCGATGCCGGGGCATGGTCTCACGAGCTACTCGGCTGGCATGACCAATCTCGCTGACGGGCTCATCGCGAGTCTCAACGGCACAGGCACGCGCGCGCTCGACCTGCTCGCGAAGTCGACTTCTGCGCTCACTCCGATCGTAGCGGATCAGGTGTTTCCCGAGAGCCCGGCTGCCCTCGCCGCACTCGTCGCATTTGGTACCGGCGATCCCGCGACCGCTGAGATGATGCTCACCCGTGCACTGCGGAGCCACCTCGGTGGCGAGAGCGGAAGGCGGCGGCATCGGTTGCTGCTCTCGTGGGGACTCATGATGCAGGGGCGGCTCGATGCTGCCGAGCAGCAGCTTGCCGCATGCGGCAAACCGCTGGGGCTCGGTGATCGCGAGCTCTTGCTCTACTGGTGTGTGCAAGGCGGCATCGCGCGGAGGCGCGCAGATCTCTCAGCGATGTACAAGGCATGGCACGAGATTCGCGGTCACATCTTCGGCCTACACCTCACGCTCTTCGACCTGCTCGGGCTCGGAGAAATGATGGTGCTTGCCGCGCGCTTGCGAGATTCGCACCGCGTTGAGCAACTGGTCATCGATGCGACCGACCTTCTCGAGTCGCTCGAGCACCCTCCGGTCTGGGCCGCCCCGTTCTTCTGGCAGGGCGTGCAATCGGCGTTCCAGGCCGAGGATCCCGCCTCGCTCCTCCCGTATGCGCAAGCGCTCGGACGCGCGGGTGCCGAAAGCCCGTACGCTGCGGTGCTCGCGACGGCTGGCCAGACGTGGCTCGAGGTGTTGCGCGGTGAGTCTGACGCTGAATCGGTCGAGCGCAGCGTGCGCGCGCTCGCGTCAGTCGGTCATACGTGGGATGCGTCGCGCCTCGCCGGGCAAGCCGCATTGCAGCATCCCGAGCGCGACAGCGCGCTGTCGCTCATGCAACTCGCTCGCGAGGTGATGAAAGAGCATGGATCACATGAGCCTGCGGCGAAACCGTCTGTGCTCACGGCTCGTGAGGTTGAGGTTGCGAGGCTCGTGCTCGACGGTCACGGTTATCGCGCGGTTGGCGAGCAGCTCTTCATTTCACCGAAGACCGTGGAGCACCATGTGGCCCGCATTAAGGGGAGGATCGGCGCCGCGAATCGCGCCGAGCTGCTTGAGAAGCTTCATGACTTGCTCTCGGAGGATCAGGCTTCGAGCTTCCTCGCTGCACCGGGCGCATAGTCGTAGAGCAGCTTCGCGACCTCGCCACGTGACGAGAGCCCCAGCTTGCGCAGCACATTCGACACGTGTGTGCGAACGGTCGCGACCGACACGACGAGCGATTCGGCGATCTGATTGTTCGAGCGGCCTCTCGCGAGATGTGCCACGATCTGCCGCTCGCGATCGGTGAGCAGGCCAAGCGCGGCCTCGTCGATCTGACCGGCTTGCGGCACCCCCACAGACGCGAGCCGATTTCGCACCTGAGACACGTATCCAAGGGCGCCGATCTGCTCGAGTTGCTGCACCGCGAGCGTGAGTTGCTGCGACGCTTCGTCGCGCTTTCCCACCTCGTGCAGCAGCTCGCCGTAGTCGGCCCGGCTCAAGCCCAGTTGCAACGGGAACTGCTCGTTCTCGACCGCGGCTGCGTAGTGCCAGAGCGCGGTATCGTAGTCGCCACGCGCCTGCAAAAGCCGCGCCTGTAACCAGTCGAGGCTGCCCCAGTTCTCAAGCCAGCGCGTGCCCCGCCAGGTCGCGAGTTGCTCGATGAGCGTCGTGGCCTCGTCGAGCTCTCCTGCCTCAATGAGCGCGTGCACTCGATACGTGAGAAATCCGTGCCTGGTGTTCTCGAGTCGCTCGACCCACTCCCCTTCACTCGCGGCGAGAACCCCGGCGACGTCGCCGATGACTCGCGACACCTCGCAGTCGGTAATGAGGTTGAGCGCGGGCTCGTACGCCTCCCACGCGAAGTCACGTTGGCGCCTCGCATGCTCGGCGTGCGCTGCCCAATCGCCCTCCTGGGTAATCGCTGCGAGCCTGGCGCGAAGCGCCGCGAGTGCGGGCCTCGTCTCGACGTCCATCGTGGTGAATGAGAACTCTTCAAGCAGACTCAGATAATCGCTCGCGGCCTGGTAGTCGCCCTGCACAATCATGCAGTCGACCAGAATCACTCGCGCGGTTCCCGCAGCCCACGGTTGGGGTACGCGATCGATCATGTCGACCGACTGCTGCGCATGGTTTCTCGCTGCAGCGATGTGGCCGATCGACACTTCGCTGCCGGCGATCGCGACGAGCGCATCGACCTTGAGGGCGCTTTCGGGTAGTTCTTCTGCGCGAGCAACGAGGCCCGGGAGCGACGACTTCACGGCTTCCGCGTCGGCGATGCGCTGCGCACCTACGAGCAGGTAGCAGTCGAG
>JBEBUJ010000122.1:0-5067 GCA_040393365.1 Leucobacter denitrificans | reverse complement strand
CAAAGTAAGCATAAGTGAGGCTATGGCGAAGAAAGACGGCGTCATCGAGATTGAGGGCCAGGTTGCAGAGGCGCTCCCGAACGCAATGTTCCGGGTTGAGCTGACCAACGGTCACAAAGTGCTCGCGCACATCTCGGGAAAGATGCGTCAGCACTACATCCGCATCCTTCCAGGAGACCGCGTGATTGTGGAACTGACCCCGTACGATCTGACCCGTGGTCGCATCGTCTACCGTTACAAGTAGACGGCGGGCTGCGCTCATCGGGAAGTAACGGCTTGCGGCAATCCGTGAGTACGAGGACAGCGAACCGCTAAGGAAACAACATGAAGGTCCAGCCAAGCGTCAAGCCAATCTGCGATCACTGCAAAGTGATCCGCCGTCACGGCCGCGTCATGGTGATCTGCAAGAGCAACCCGCGCCACAAGCAGCGTCAAGGCTAACGCCTTTCCGTTGCTTGCGGCGAAACGGCAGTGCTCACTGCTGAGATCGCAAGCGATCTCAGACGAGCAGCGTCAGGGCTAAAGCTCATGCGCCCTTGCGGCGCATTGTAGATCGACACAATTCAACACACACCAGCGCATCGAAGAATCCGTAGTGGATCCACTGATCTACTGCGGAGGACACCTCGGGCGGAGGCCCGATCCCCCGATGCGCACCATACCTCCACTAATCCGCAAGGAGAGCCAAGCATGGCACGTATTGCAGGCGTAGACATCCCGCGCGACAAGCGCGTAGAGATTGCGCTCACGTATATTTATGGCGTTGGTCGCACGAGCGCGCTGAAGACACTCGCTGACACTGGGATCGACGGCAATGTCCGCGTGAAGGATCTCACTGACGAGCAACTCGTTCAGCTTCGCGATCACATCGAGGCAAACTTCAAGGTTGAGGGTGACCTCCGCCGCGAGGTAGCAGCAGATATTCGCCGCAAGGTCGAAATCGGAAGCTACCAGGGTCTCCGCCACCGCCGTGGTCTACCAGTGCATGGTCAGCGCACAAAGACGAACGCGCGTACCCGCAAGGGACCGAAGCGCACCGTCGCCGGTAAGAAGAAGTAACACCGGTACCCACCGACCATCACCCACAGTTTTCAGGAGAATACCCAATGGCTGCACCTAAGCAGGCGGCGCGCAAGCCACGTCGCAAAGATAAGAAGAATGTTGTCGCGGGCCAGGCCCACATCAAGTCGACATTCAACAACACCATCGTTTCCATCACCGATACCACCGGTGCCGTGATTAGCTGGGCCTCCTCGGGTGGCGTCGGCTTCAAGGGTTCGCGTAAGTCGACCCCGTTCGCGGCTCAGCTCGCAGCCGAGTCAGCAGCACGTAAGGCGCAAGAGCACGGCATGAAGAAGGTCGACGTGTTCGTGAAGGGACCCGGGTCGGGACGCGAGACTGCGATCCGCTCACTTCAGGCTGCTGGCCTCGAGGTCGGCTCGATCAACGATGTCACCCCGCAGACGCACAACGGCTGCCGCCCACCCAAGCGTCGTCGCGTTTGAGTCTTTTTGCCGCGCGGGCGAACGCCTGCGCGGCACCGGCTCGATCGTAGATCGAATCGGATCGTTCCCAACCCCCTCTTACCGCATGAGTCATATAGCGGACTCCAGCGAAAGGAACTAACAAAGTGCTCATTGCACAGCGCCCCACTCTGACTGAAGAATCAATCTCCGAGTACCGCTCACGCTTCTCGATCGAACCTCTCGAGCCCGGCTTCGGCTACACGCTCGGTAACTCGCTCCGTCGCACGCTGCTCTCCTCGATCCCCGGAGCCGCCGTCACCAGCGTGCGCTTCGAGGGTGTAGCCCACGAGTTCACCACGATCCCCGGTGTTACCGAGGATGTCACTGAGATCATCCTGAACATCAAGGGTCTCGTCGTTTCGAGTGAACACGATGAGCCGATCACTGCGTACCTGCGCAAGACCGGTTCGGGTGAGGTCACGGCCGCTGATATCTCCGCGCCGGCAGGTGTCGAGGTTCACAACCCTGAGCTCGTCATCGCGACACTTGGCGACGATGCGCAGTTCGAACTCGAACTCACAATCGAGCGCGGACGTGGTTACGTCTCGGCAGCGCAGAACCGAAACGACGATGCTGAGGTTGGCCGCATTCCGGTTGACTCGATCTACTCGCCAGTGCTCAAGGTGACCTACCGCGTCGAGGCAACTCGCGCGGGTGAGCGCACTGACTTCGATCGCCTCGTGGTTGATGTCGAGACGAAGCCAGCTATTACTCCTCGAGATGCAATTGCTTCTGCTGGCTCTACGCTGGTCGAGCTCTTCGGCCTCGCTCGCGAGCTGAATACCGCAGCTGAGGGTGTCGAGATTGGTCCAGCACCTGTTGAGGTCGCAGCTGAAGGTGAACTTTCGATCCCGATCGAAGACCTCGACCTTTCGGTTCGCAGCTACAACTGCCTGAAGCGCGAAGGCATCAACACCGTGAGCGAACTTGTTGCGCTTTCGGAAGCCCAGCTCATGAACATTCGTAACTTCGGCCAGAAGTCCGTATTCGAGGTGCGCGATAAGCTCGCCGAGATGGGCCTCTCGCTCAAGGACGCGGTTCCCGGCTTCGACGGGACCAACTTCTACAGCTACGAGGACGACGCAAACTAACGATCCGGCGTCGCCGTTGATCGCACACCAACAGGAGTACACACATGCCCAAGCCCACAAAGGGCGCCCGCCTCGGAGGCGGCCCCGCTCACGAGCGCCTCATGCTCAACCAGATGGCATCTCAGCTGTTCGAGCACAAGCGAATCCAGACCACCGAGACGAAGGCGAAGCGCCTGCAGCCAGTCGCTGAGCGCCTCGTGACGTTTGCGAAGCGCGGAGATCTTGCCGCACGCCGTCGCGTGATGCGTCAGATCCTCGACAAGTCGGTTGTGCACGAACTCTTCACTGAGATCGCGCCGCTCGTTGAGAACCGTGAGGGTGGCTACACCCGCATCATCAAGACTGGTTTCCGCAAGGGCGATAACGCGCCTCTCGCAGTCATCGAGCTCGTGCTCGAACCAGTAAACCCGAAGCCAAAGAAGGCTGCAGCGAAGGCTGAAGCGCCAAAGGCTGAGGCAGTCGAAGAGACGCCAGTCGAGGAAGAAGTTCCTGCTGAAGAAGCTCCTGCAGAGGAAGCAGCAGAGGCTCCTGCCGAGGAGGCAGCTGAGGAGAAGGCTGAGTAAGTCTTTCCGAGCAATCGCTACTGTGCCCCGCAAGGTTTGTCCTGCGGGGCACAGTTGTATGTGCTGATGTATGGGCCGGGAAATTTCGTCTCTCATGCAAGCGGGCATCTGGCAGAATCGAACCGTGGATAAGCGGCGCCTGAGACTTGACCTTGCCTATGACGGCACTGATTTCTCGGGTTGGGCGATACAACCCGGTCTCCGCACCGTGCAGGGTGAGTTGGAAGCCGCGCTTGAGACCCTCCTTCGTGTCGAATCTGGGGGAGTGCGACTCACCGTTGGGGGACGCACCGACGCTGGTGTGCACGCTCGCGGTCAGGTCGCTCACATCGATGTGACACTCGATCAGTTTGCGAAGTGGGGTGGATCGCAGCGCGCTGGCGGAGCCGAACAGTCGACCGATCGCCTCATGACGCGGCGGCTGAACGGAGTGCTGGCCCGATCCGCACCCGATGTCGCCATTCATTCGGTGACCGAAGTCCCCGCGGTATTCGATGCTCGATTTAGTGCGCTTCGGCGCAGGTATGAGTACCGCGTGCGTTCGGCAAGCGCGAAGCGTGATCCGCTCACCGCAAGATTCACTGCCGAGGTTCCGCGCGAATTAGACATTGCGCTCATGCGAGACGTGTCTCAGCGACTGCTCGGCCTGCAAGACTTCGCGACGTTCTGCAAGGCGAGAGAGGGCGCAACCTCAGTGCGCGAGTTGCTCGTGTTCGATTGGCGCGAGACAGATGACGGCGCGTTCGCGGCCCGGATTGAGGCAGACGCGTTCTGCCATTCAATGGTGCGCGCACTTGTGGGATCAGTGGTCGCGGTCGGCCACGGGCGGATCGACACCGAGGAACTCGTTGAACTGCGCGATGCACGTGCGCGAACGAGCAGGTTTACGGTGATGCCCGCGCACGGCTTGTCGCTTGAGGAGATCGTCTATCCCGGAGCCGACGAACTTGCCTCGCGAGCGGAGCAGACGCGGGCCAGGCGTGACCTGATCAACGATTAGGTGTGCTAAAGTAGATCCTTGGTGCGTATGCACCCGAATTGTTGAGCCCTCCACCGCGCAGGAACTCGAGCCCTTTGAGGCTTGGGACCGGCATCGGAGTGGGATTCACGAACTCCTCCATTTCGACAGAAAGCAGCACGATTGTGACTCGCACATATTCGCCGAAGGCCGCTGACCAGAAGCACGATTGGATCGTCATCGACGCTACCGACGTGGTTCTCGGTCGCCTCGCCTCGCACGCCGCAGCGTTGCTCCGCGGCAAGCACAAGACCACCTTTGCTCCTCACATGGACATGGGTGACTACGTCATCGTAGTGAATGCCGACAAGGTTGTTCTCACCGGCAACAAGGCAGACAAGAAGCGCGCATACCGTCACTCAGGTTACCCGGGCGGCCTCACCTCTGTGAGCTACACCGAGCTCCTCGAGAAGAACCCGCAGCGCGCTGTTGAGAAGGCCATCCGTGGCATGCTCCCCAAGAACTCGCTTGGCGCAGATCTGTTCCGCAAGCTGAAGGTATATGCAGGTGCTGAGCACCCGCACGCTGCCCAGCAGCCCACCCCATACACCTTCAACCAGGTTGCGCAGTAAGCGCGCTAGAGACGAAGAAGAGAGACTTTAACGTGACTGAAGAGCAGACCGTAGCACCAGAGAGCTACACCACCGAGACCCCAGCTTCGCAGGCAACCGCGCAGGCTCCACGCCCCGCACTCACCGTTCCAGGTGCAGCTGTTGGCCGTCGTAAGCGCGCGATTGCTCGCGTTCGCCTGATTCCGGGTAGCGGCGCCATGACCGTCAACGGTCGCGAGCTTGCCGAGTACTTCCCGAACAAGTTGCACCAGCAGCTCATCACCGATCCGTTCACCGTGCTCGAGCTGAACGGCTCGT
>JBEBUJ010000121.1:0-5103 GCA_040393365.1 Leucobacter denitrificans | reverse complement strand
TGCTGCCGCCGTGAAAGGGCGGTGTCCTAGGCCGCTAAACGATGGGGCCGAAGCGATTTCTCGCTTGCTACCGAGATATGAGCTTATGGCACAAACCCGGTCACGCGCAAATCGAGGCTCTCGCCAGGCGGCCCTGGCGTGTCGCAGGCTCGCAGACTTGCCTCACCCGCCGAGCGCGCGCTGCACACGGTTGAGTGAAATGTTCTCGAGGCGCTGCACGCCACTGCCAGTTCGCTGCTCGAAGTGGTACCCCATGCGCCCCTGACTGAGCATGCCAATGAGGTGCGGTTCGTCTGGGTTCCACAGAATCCACGTGGGCTGACCATGAATGTTTGGTCCGAGGAAGGTGAATTCGATCTCCGACTTACCAATACGCTGGATCTGCGGTGTGAGCCGCTCAGTGGAGAGCGCAACGATACCATCCCCGTGTTGTTGCACCTCGCTCATACGATGATCCTATCTAAACCACAGTGAAAATTCGACGCGAGGCACACCGTGAACGCCGAATCCATCGACACTCATTCGTCAGCGTAAAAAGCGCCGATCACGCGGGCTAAGCCGTGCAGGTCATTGACGTGCGCGAGCTCGCGCGCGGAGTGCATTGAGAGCAGCGGCACACCGACATCAACAGTGCGCATGCCGAGCCTCGTCGCGGTCAGCGGGCCGATCGTCGATCCACACGGAACAGTGTTGTTTGACACGAACGACTGCGTCTGCACACCGGCCGCTTCGCACAGGCGTTGCCAGAGCGCAGCGCCGTGAGCATCGGTCGCGTAACGCTGGTTCGCGTTGATCTTCAGCATTGGTCCGTTGCCCGCGAGCGGGCGAACGTTCGGGTCGTGCCTCTCCGGGTAATTCGGGTGCACCGAGTGCCCGGCATCTGCCGAGAGACACCATGACTCGGCCATTGCCTGCGCCGCTTCCTCAACGCTCGCCCCGAGGCCCACTCGCAGCCGTGTGAGCACGTCTTCGAGAAATGGTCCGCATGCCCCAGACCGCGTCTCCGAGCCGAGCTCCTCGTGGTCGAACGAAGCGAACACCGAGATCGAGCCCTCTGCAGTCTCGGCCTCGATAATTGCGACGAGCCCAGCGAACGTTGAGCTCAAATTGTCGAGCCTTGGCGAGGCGAGAAACTCGCGATTCGCGCCGATTCGCGCGCCGCTCTGGGTGTCGTAGAGGCGCACGTCGGTGCCGACGATGTCGTGGGGGTGGATCGATCCACCATCTGCGCTCAGAGGGGCGGATGACGCCCTCACGAACGGCTCGCCAGGTTGCGGGAGGTTTGCCGCGTCAGCGAGGATACGGAGCACCGATGCGCCCGGCGTCGAAACGGCGAGCACCGGCTGCATGTGCCGCTGCTTATCGAGTTCGAGCTTGTCATTTACCCCGCGATCGAGGTGGATCGCAAGCTGCGGGATGCGTGCGACAGCAGACGTCTGCACGAGCCGTTCTTGACCGTCTCGGGTCACGATGCGGCCCGCAAACCCGAGGTCTCGGTCGAGCCACGAGTTGATGAGCGGCCCGCCGTAGACCTCGACGCCCGCCTGCGACCACCCGTCAGAGACAAAGTCAGGCGATGGCTTCAGCACGAAACCTGGAGAATCGGTGTGCGCGCCGAGCACCCGAACCGGACTCGTCGCGGTGACAGCACTGCCCGCGCGCCAGGCGATGATCGCCCCGTCGCGCACAGTGAAGCCGCGCGACCCTGGGACCACCTGCCCCCAGGGTTCGGTCTCATCGTGCTCAGTGAAGCCCGCGGCTTCGAGCAGGAGGGCCGAGAACCTGGCCGCGTGGTACGAACTCGGTGATGACGAGACAAAGTTAATAATCTCGTCGATGAACGCGTCGCGATTCGCGAGCAAACTCTCGGCCACTGCCTTCCCTTACTTAGCTTCAGTCTGTGACGCGCTCTCGCCCGATGCGTCGACCGCTGGCGCCTCAACAGCGGGCGCCTCAAACGCCGCGGCGAACTCTGCAAGCAGCCGCGCACCGAACCCGGTGGATCCCTGGCTTCGCCAGAGATCGTCGCGCTCAACCTCCATGGTTGCGGCGATGTCGAGGTGCCCCCAGGGCAGGTCATCGACGAATTCGTTCAGAAACAGCGCTGCGAGGATCGCACCGCCGAGCGGGCCGCCGATGTTCGAGAGGTCGGCAATATTCGACTTCAGCTGCTCACGGTACCGGTGGTCGAGAGGTAGCGGCCAGATCCGCTCATCGGTAAGCTTCGCGGCGGCCGCGAGCTGCTCAGCAACTTCTTCATTGTTCGACAGCGTCGCCGCAGTACCGAGGCCGAGCGCCGCCATTGCGTTACCCGTGAGCGTCGCAATATCGACGATCGCGTCTGGGCGACGCTCCTCCTCGGTTGCGAGCACAAGTCCATCTGCCATCACCAGACGGCCCTCAGCGTCGCTGTTCTTCACCTCGACGGTCTTGCCGCCGCGTATCGTGAGCACGTCGCCGATCTTCGTCGCGGTGCCAGAGAGCATATTGTCGGTGCACATGAGCCATCCGGTTACCACGGCCTTGACGCCGAGCTCGCGGAACGACGTCATCGCTGCAAGCACAGCGCCTGCGCCCATCATGTCCATCTTCATGCTGCCCATGGAGTTGGCGGGCTTCAGGCTGATGCCACCCGAGTCGAACATGATGCCCTTGCCGACGAGCGCGAGGTGCGGGGTATCGTCTGTCGCATCCTCGGGCACATAACGCAGCTTCACCATGCGCGGTTCTTCGGTGCTGCCCGCGTTGACGCCGAGCAGTCCCCCGGTGCCGAGGGCGACAAGCTCCTCGCGGTCAAAGACCTCTACCTCGAGCCCGTGCTTCTCGCCGAGCTCCACCGAGAGCTCAGCGAAACGAACCGCGTTGAGATGGCGCGGCGGGGCGTTGCCAAGGTCTCGCGCGAGACCGGCGACGCGGGAGAGCACGAGCGCCCGATCCACACCCTGCTGCGCGGCATCGCGGTCAGCATCTTCGATACCAAGCACGAGCTTCTCGAGCGCAACATTCTTCGCTTCACTCTTCAAAGCCTCAAAGCGGTAACGCGCAAGCACGGCACCCTCGGTCGCCGCGACAGCTGCGTCGTGCGCCGAGAGTTCATCGGTGATCACCGCGGTGAGATCGACCCCGAGCGTCGCCGATTCGCCAGCGGCGCGCGTGAAGGCCGCCACCGCATCGCGCAGGTCTGCGGTCGAGGTGACGCCCTTGCCGACACCGACGACCACCTGCAGCGATGCCCCGGGGATGCGCAGCGTCTGCCCTCCCGCGCCGGTGAATCCGGCAGATTTCAGCGACTCGCGGGTGAGTTCATTGAGCGCTTCGGGTACGTCGCCCTCTGCCGTGACGAATGTGGCGTACGCAGGCGCCTTGGCAACATCAGTCGCGGTGCCGAGCACGACGTCTGCGTGAAGCGCGAGAGAAGGGACGGGATCGAAGGATGAATCAATCACAACAGTCATGGTTCAACCCTACTCTCACCTACCTGCACCACCGCGGTAAGATAATGGCGTCGCATACCAAATTCAGGGGAGTTTCATATGCCAGTTGGCTTCACACACTTCTCTGGTCAGAACTGAGTGAAGAATTCACGACTGACCAATGATGAACCGCGCTTCGTTTCTGTCTCTGCTGCCCTCACGTGACGACTATCGCGCCCTTCCCCGCACCTGGAAGGGCGATCTTGTCGCGGGCGTTACAGTCGGAATCGTCGCGCTCCCGCTCGCCCTTGCATTCGGAGTGAGTTCGGGGGCTGGCGCAGAGGCTGGACTCATCACCGCGATCGTCGCGGGCCTCATCGCGGCGGTATTCGGTGGATCGCACGTGCAGGTCTCTGGTCCGACAGGCGCCATGGTGGTGGTGCTCGCTCCCATCGTGGCGCTGCACGGGGTCGGCACGGTGGCGCTCGTGAGCATCATGGCGGGCATCATCGTCATCGTTGCGGGCGTATTGCGACTTGGCCGAGCAGTAACCTATATTCCCTGGCCGGTGATCGAGGGGTTCACCGCTGGTATCGGCATCATCATCTTCATGCAGCAAGTGCCAGCCGCTGTCGGAGTCTCTAACGAGGGTCACTCGACAAATGCAGTCGTCGCCGCAGTTCAGGCGATCGGCGAGGCCAATTGGCCCTCCGCGCTCATGCCGGTCGCAGCTGTCGCGGCAACGGCCGCCATCATGCTCGTGCTCGGTCGATTCCTCCCGCGAATCCCGGGCTCATTCATCGCGATCCTCGTCGTTTCGATCATCGTGATCGGCGCTGGCCTTCCGCTCGCGTCGATCGGCGACCTACCGAGTTCGCTGCCTGCCCCGTCGCTCCCGACCTTCAGCCCTGACCTGCTCCTCACACTGCTGGGCCCCGCGTTTGCGGTCGCTGCGCTCGCAGCGATCGAATCCTTACTGTCAGCGCGAGTTGCCGCCACGCTCGCCGACACCGGCACAGTGAATGCCGACCGCGAACTCGTCGGGCAAGGCCTGGCCTCGCTCGTCACCGGTTTCTTCGGCGGCATGCCCGCCACAGGCGCAATTGCTCGCACCGCGGTGAACGTGCGCAGTGGCGCTCACACCAGGGTCGCATCGATCGTGCACGCGCTCATGCTGCTGCTCGTCGTGCTCGTCGCATCAACTGTCGTCTCACAGATTCCGCTCGCGGCACTTTCGGGCGTACTCATGATGACGGCTGCGCGCATGGTGTCGCTCTCAACAATGAGTCGAGTAGCTGGCGCTGGCCGTTCAAGCCTCGCAGTGTACGCAATCACACTCTTCGTGACGGTCGCGTTCGATCTCGTTATTGCAGTAGGGATCGGGCTTGCGTTCGCAGCGTTCTTCGCGCTTCGCGCACTGAGTCGTCTGAGCGGTGCGCATCGCGAACCATTGCCGGGCGAGCACGAGTCGGGTGACGAGCGCATCGCGCTCTTTCGCATTGATGGGTCATTGTTCTTCGGCGCGGCGGATCGCCTGAGCGATGAGATCGCCAGCGTTCCCGGCATCGAAGTGGTCATTCTGCGGCTCTCTCAACTGCAGCTTGTTGACGCAACGGGCGCACACGCGCTCGCAGAGTTGGTCGAGGCACTTGAACGGAGAGGCGCGACCGTGCTCATCAAGGGCGTGCGG
>JBEBUJ010000120.1:0-5169 GCA_040393365.1 Leucobacter denitrificans | reverse complement strand
TCCGACAAATAGCAACCCCCCTGCGAGAGATGACCAATCCGTGCTTATTCTGGGCATATGAATGAGCAGAGTGAGCACCGCGAGGGCCGGGAGCAGAACACGACCCCACGTCCCGACCCCACGAAGATGATCAACCAGCCCGCGCTTCAGCAGTCGAAGGGCACCATTTGGGTCGTCATGGGCGGTCTCTTCATGCTCATGAGCGTCATTCCGTTTGCAGCACTGGTCTTCCTGGGTAGCGGACGTTCAGCACCCTTAGCGCTCACCGTCGGGATTGTCGTCATTGCGCTCTATGTCGCAATGCTTGTGGTGAGGTTCTCCGTCACACGTCAGAAACTACGCTTACGCGTGCTTGCTATTTGCATGCTGAGCATGGCTGGCATCGCGCTGATCGGAATCTGGGTGTGCTCGCTGATCGAGAATGCCGGCGCTGCAAACCTTGCGTGACGGCTCAGCGCCTCAGCGCCTCAGCGCCTCAGCGGCTCAGCCGCTCCTCGCTAGGCCGTCTGCTTCGCGTGCTTTCCCTCGCCGACCTCTTCGACGAGCTTCCTGTTGAACGCGGGAAGGTCGTCCGGCGTGCGGCTCGTCACGAGTCCGTTGTCGACAACGACTTCTTCGTCCACCCACTCGGCGCCCGCGTTGCGCAGGTCGGTCTTGAGGCTCTGGAACGAGGTGAGTTTCCGTCCGCGAACGACGTCTGCATCGGTGAGGATCCACCCGCCGTGGCAGATCGCCCCCACCGGCTTGTGCTGCTCGAAAAAGTCGCGGGTGAATGAGACCGCGTGCTCGTCGAGGCGAATGGTGTCGCCGTTCACAACGCCACCCGGCAACACGAGCGCGTCATAGTCGCCTGCGCTCGCCTGTTCCGTGGTGACGGTTACGTCAATGGTGTGCCCGTTCTTGCCCGAGATTGATCCGGACTTCGTCGAGATCACGTCGACCTTAGCGCCATTGTTTATGAGGATCTCTCTCGGTTCCGTGAGTTCCGAATCCTCGTAGCCGTTTGTGGCCAGCAGTGCGACGCGCTTCCCTGAAAGTTTTGACATGATGCTCTCCCTTGCTCGGTACAAATGTCGTTGCTTCTGTTGTTGCTTCGACACTCAATTCGTGTTGTTGCTTCGACACTCAATTCGCTACACAGTTAACCCGCCTCAGCCAGGCAACGGAACCCCGTTGAAAATGACCCATTCAGCCGCTAAGGTCACGCTATGACCGCAACGCATATTGGCATTGTTTGGAACCCATCTAAGGCTGAGCGCGTCGCGCTTGAAAAGGCACTCGCGTCTGCCCTCGACGCGACCGGAGAATCAGACTTTGAAGGCCCCGAGATCTCGTGGCACGAGATGCTGGAAGATGATCCTGGACAGAAGGCAACAGCGGCCGCGCTTGAAGCGGGTGCCGACCTCGTGCTCGCGGTCGGCGGCGACGGCACCGTGCGGGCTGTGGCTGAGCAGCTTACGATAGCGGATGGATCCGCCGAACTCGGCATCATTCCGATGGGGACCGGTAACCTGCTCGCGCGAAACCTCGGCGTTCCGCTCGGGGATCTCACGGGAGCGTTCACCCGTGCACTCAGCGGCGAGTCACGCCCGCTAGATCTCGGTTGGGCCGATCTCGAGATTGGTGGCGAGCCGGCCCGCTATGCCTTCGCCGTGATGGCGGGCTTCGGCATCGATGCCCACATGATTACAGAGACGAGCGATGACCTGAAGGACAAGGCGGGCTGGCTCGCGTATCTCGAATCGCTCGGGCGGGCGGTCGCGGCAAGCGACCTCATCGGGCTCACGACGTCAATCGATGGCGACGAACCCTCAGCGATTGAGGCTCATACGCTCCTCGTCGGCAACTGTGGAATGCTCCAGGGTGGCATCACGTTGCTCCCCGATGCAGATCCCTCTGACGGCGCGCTTGATTTGCTTGTCTTGAGTGCCGACGGCGTTGCGGGGTGGATCGATACCATGCGCAACATGGTGTGGGACAACGGGCTCAAGCGATTGCTCAGGCGTAAGGGTCCCACAGAGAACAGTTTGATTGCCGAGAGTAGCGAGAGCGCGGAACACACCCGCATCACCTCGTTACGTATCGAACTGGATACGCCCCGCATCTTCGAGGTCGACGGCGATGACCTCGAAGAGACCACCCGCATTGAGATCAGCGTGCAGCCCGCAGCGATCCGCGTGCGCGCCTGACGCGCTGAAGAAATCGAGTGCCGCGCAGCTCGGTCGTGCGTTACGCCCGACGGTACTCGGCGGTTATGGGGCACTCAAACGGATCTCGTGCCGCGAGTCCGACCCGGTTCAGGTAAGCAATCACTATCGCATAGGAGCGAAGCAGCGACGTCTCGGTATACGGCACATCGAGCGTCTTGCAGTACTCCCGTACGATCTTGCGAGTCTTGGCAAGGTGCGGCCTTGCCATGCTCGGGAAGAGGTGGTGCTCCACCTGATAGTTCAGACCTCCCATGAGCGCCGTGGCCCACCAACCACCGCGGATGTTTCTCGAGGTGCGCACCTGCTTCGTGAAGAAATCGAACTTCGCATCGTGTGCGAACACCGGCATGCCCTTGTGGTTCGGGGCGAATGACGCGCCCATGTAGACACCGAATACTGCAAACTGCACGCCGAGAAACGCGAATGCCATTCCGAGCGGCAAGAAATAGAAGACGGGAGCAAGCAGCAGCACGAATCGCGCGGCGATGATGGAGAGCTCAGCCACTCGACCCTTGACCGGCCGCCTCGAGAAGAGGTGCGCGAAGCTTTGCTTGTGCAAGTTCAGACCCTCAAGCGTGAGCAGGGGAAAGAAGAGCCATCCCTGATATTTTGTGATCGCCCGAATGAACCCTCGCGACTTTGCCGCATCCTCCTCAACAAACGAGATTGTGTCAACGTCGATGTCCGGGTCCTTGCCCACACGGTTCGGGTTTGCGTGATGGCGCGAGTGCTTCGAATCCCACCAGGAGTAGCTCATGCCGATACTTCCGGCAAGAATGACCGCGAGTCGATCGTTTGCGGGCCCGAGCGCGAGGATCTGCCGGTGAGCGGCCTCGTGCGCGAGGAATGCGATCTGCGTGAAGATGATTCCGAGCGCAGCAGCGATGAGGAGCTGGAACCAGCTATCGCCGAGTAGAATGAAGCCGGTGATCGCGCCCCCGAGTGCGAGTGCGATCCCAGCCCCGACGAGCAGATAGAACCAGGGGGCGCGGCGCAGCAGCCCCAACTCGCGCACCACCTCAGAAACCTTTGAGTACGCGCGACCGATGCTCGGGTAGTCACCGGTTCGAGCGCGAGTCGGGCGGATCGGCCCGAGACCTTCGAGAGCTTGCGTACGAGTAAGGGTAGCTGTCATGAGCGGCACCTGTATCCTTTGGGGCCCGGTATGGCCCTTGGAGCCAAAGGCAGTTGCCGATCGCTTGCTTCAGCGTACCGAGCGAACCATACCGTTAGCTGCATGGCGAACGATGCGGGCGCCATCCACATACACTGGGGCAATGGCGCACCCGTTCTTTGACAGCCCGAAGCCACGAATCTTCGCCCACCGAGGATTCGTGCCTGAGGATCTCGCTCGTGACGGCATTCTCGAAAACACGCGCGCCGCGTTCGCGAACGCTCTCGCCGCGGGCGCCGACTACCTCGAGTCCGACTGTCACATCACCCGCGACGGCACGGTCGTGCTGGTCCACGACGAGGATCTATCGCGCACACTCGGAGATCCACGAAGCGTCTCTGAGGTGCACTTTGACGAGTTGTCGCGACTCATGGCGCCGCGCGGCGGACTCCTCTCGCTCGAAGCGGCACTCACCGAGTTTCCGAGCGCGCGGTGGAATCTCGATCTCAAGTCTGAGGGCGCCGTCGAGTCAGCGGGAGCACTCATCGGTCAGATCGCAGCGCATCGCGTGCTCCTCACGAGCTTCTCCGAGGTGCGGCGGCAGCGTGGCCTTGCCGCCGCGTTGCTTGCGCGCACGGGCCGGCCCATCGCGACAAGCGCAAGCCAGCGGGTGATGGTGCGCATTCTGACCGCAGTGGCGCTGCGGTCACGCGCACTCCAGGCACACGCATTTCGGGGGATCGACGCACTGCAGATTCCCGAACGACGGGGGCCGATTCGAGTGCTGAGTGCGAGCCTCGTCGAATCGGCGCATCGACACGGTGTTGAGGTGCACGTGTGGACGGTGAACGACTCAGAACGTATGCGATCCCTCGTGCGAATGGGAGTTGACGGTATCGTCACCGATCGAACCGACCTCGCAGTCGCCGCTGTGCGGTAATCGACAACCTTCGCGGTGAGCCTCACTGCCCCGAATATGCTGAGCGCATGAGTTCAGCGCAGCGAAACGCCACTGTGATATCCCGATCCACCGTGCTCATCACTGGGGCCGCCCGTGGAATGGGTGAGCTCTACGCACGGCGAGCGGTACGAGAGGGTGCGAAAGCTCTTGCGCTCTGGGACGTCGACGACGTGCGTGTGAACGCGCTCGCTCGAGAACTCGGCAATTCATCGGCGAGGCGAGGGACGCCCGCGATCGTGCGAGCGTACGTCGTCGATATCGCGGATCGAGCGTCTGTCTCCGCTGCGATGGCACAGGTGCGGGAAGAGCTCGGCGATCCCGATATCCTCGTGAACAACGCTGGCATCGTGCGCAGCAGCCTGTTTTGGGAACACGATGCGGAGCGCGATATCGAGCTCACCATGCGCGTGAACGCACTCGCCCCGATGTGGATCGCCCGGGAGGTGCTCCCCGCGATGATCGCGGATCGCTCGAGCCCGAAGCATATCCTCAACATCGCGTCAGCCGCCGGAACGCTCGCAAACCCCCGCATGAGCGTCTACGCCTCCTCGAAGTGGGCGATGATCGGGTGGAGCGAGTCTCTGCGGCTCGAGCTTGCGCGATCCGGACATGGCCACGTGCGTGTGACGACCTTCTGTCCGAGCTATATTTCAACCGGCATGTTCGCGGGAGCGCGCGGCCCGCTACTCACTCCGATCATGACGCCCAGGAAAGCCGTGAGCGCGGCCTGGAGGGGCATGCTCAAGGGCACACCCTTGGTGCTGCGACCATGGACGGTGAAACTCGCGATGGCGCTTCGTGGGATTCTGCCGACGCGGGTGTGGGACATGGTGGCCGGCCGCGTCTTCCGCGTCTACGCCTCAATGGACGAATTCACCGGCCGC
>JBEBUJ010000119.1:0-5277 GCA_040393365.1 Leucobacter denitrificans | reverse complement strand
AACTCGATGTCGACGACGGGGCCGGTGACTCGAGCGATGCGCCCGGCGACCTTGGTGGTGGCCTGATCGGTCATGTTTCTCTCTCTTCGTACTTGCTCTAGGACAGCGCGTCAGCGCCGCCCACAATCTCGGAAATCTGCTGGGTGATCTCAGCCTGACGTGCGTTGTTCGCAAGACGGGTGAAATCGCGAATGAGCGTGTCGGCGTTATCGCTTGCCGACTTCATCGCCTTCTGCGTAGCCGCGTGCTTCGCCGCTGCCGACTCGAGCATTGCGTTGAAGATACGCGACTCGATGTAGTCCGGCAGCAGCTTGTCGAGCACCACGTCTGCCTCGGGCTCGAATTCATACAGCGGGTTAACTTCGCTCTTCTCGGCGACGCCCTCCACCAGCTGAAGCGGCAACAGACGCGTTACCTGAGGCTCCTGGGTCACCATGCTCACGAAGCGGTTGTAGACGAGGTGGATCTCCTGAACGCCACCGTCTTCGGTCGGTCGCTCGAACGCTCCGACGAGCGCCTCCGCAACTTCCTTTGCAGTCGCAAATACGGGGTTCTCGGTGTCACCGATCCACACGCGCTCGGAAGCGCGGCGGCGGAAGGTGAAGTACCCCTGGGCCTTACGACCGATGAGGTAATACGAGATCTCCTTGCCTTCGGCGCGAAGCAGCTCGCTGAGCTCCTCCGCTTCACGAAGCACCTGCGAGTTGAATGCGCCCGCAAGACCGCGGTCTGAGGTGAAAATCACTACTGCTGCGCGGTCGACCTTCTCGGCTTCGGTGAGCAGCGGGTGGTCGGTGTTCGCGTGTGTTGCGACGGCCGACACGGCCCGGGTGATCGCCTGAGCGTAAGGGGTCGAGGCATCAACACGTGCACGCGCTTTTTGAATGCGTGAGGCAGCGATGAGCTCCATCGCACGCGTGATCTTCTTGGTCGTCTGGGCAGAGCGAATACGCTGCCGGTAGACCCGAAGTTGCGCTCCCATGTCTCTCCTGTACTGGTTGGGCTGGCTGGTGAGTTGCGAAGTTGTGGATCGGTGGGGGCTCTCGCCCCCACCACATCACCTACTTCTTGATTACCAGCTGCTCCTGCTGAATCTCTGCCTCGTCAAGTGCCTCGAACTGCTCGTTCAGGGCCTTGCCCTCAGCGGTCCGGAACTCGCTCCTGAACTTGTCAATCTGCTTCACGAGCTCTGCAACGGTGTCGTCGTCGAGAACGTTGGTCGAAGCAAGCGTGTTCAGAGCCTCGGAGTTGCGGCCAAGGTAGTCGAGGAACTCGCGCTCGAAGCGGAGAATATCTTCAACTGGCACATCGTCAAGGTGGCCGTTTGTGCCAGCCCAGATCGAAACGGTCTGCTCTTCAACCGAGTACGGCGAGTACTGCGGCTGCTTGAGCAGCTCGGTGAGGCGTGCGCCGCGCTCGAGCTGCCTACGGCTCGCAGCATCAAGGTCTGACGCAAACATCGCGAATGCTTCAAGAGCGCGGTACTGAGCGAGCTCAAGCTTGAGCGTACCCGAAACCTTCTTAATCGACTTCACCTGCGCGTCACCACCAACACGCGAAACCGAGATACCCACGTCGACCGCGGGGCGCTGGTTTGCGTTGAAGAGGTCGGACTGGAGGAAGATCTGTCCGTCGGTGATCGAGATCACGTTGGTCGGAATATACGCCGAAACGTCGTTCGCCTTCGTCTCGATGATCGGGAGACCGGTCATCGAGCCTGCACCGAGCTCGTCAGAGAGCTTTGCACAGCGCTCAAGCAGACGTGAGTGGAGGTAGAAGACGTCGCCAGGGTATGCCTCGCGCCCCGGTGGGCGACGGAGCAGCAGCGAAACGGCGCGGTAGGCTTCCGCTTGCTTCGAAAGGTCATCAAAAATGATGAGTACGTGCTTGCCCGCGTACATCCAGTGCTGGCCAATTGCCGAGCCGGTGTATGGGGCGAGGTACTTGAAGCCCGCGGGGTCAGAAGCTGGCGACGCAACGATGGTGGTGTACTCCATCGCACCTGCGTCTTCAAGCGCGCCCTTCACCGAAGCGATGGTCGAGCCCTTCTGGCCGATAGCAACATAAATGCAGCGAACCTGCTTGTTCACGTCGCCCGATTCCCAGTTTGCCTTCTGGTTGATGATCGTGTCGATCGCGAGAGCGGTCTTACCGGTCTGACGGTCGCCAATGATGAGCTGACGCTGGCCGCGGCCAACGGGGATCATCGCGTCGATCGCCTTGATGCCGGTCTGCAGCGGTTCGTGCACCGACTTACGCTGCATCACGCCGGGAGCCTGAAGCTCAAGTGCACGGCTTCCTTCGAGACCTGCGATTTCACCCAGGCCATCAATGGGAACACCGAGCGGGTTCACCACTCGGCCGAGGTATCCCTCGCCGACCGGAACCGAAAGAACTTCACCGGTTCGAGTGACCTGCTGGCCCTCTTCGATGCCAGTGAATGGTCCGAGCACGACAACGCCGAGTTCGTCTTCTTCAAGGTTCTGAGCGAGACCAAGCGTTCCGTCCGCGAAGCGAACGAGTTCGTTTGCCATAACGCCGGGGAGACCCGAGACGTGCGCGATACCATCGGCGGCGTCCACAACGGTGCCGACCTCGGTCTTGCCTGCCTGCTCCGGCTCGTACGACGCTGCGAATTCCTTCAGCGCACTCCGGATCTCGTCCGGGCTGATTGAGAGTTCTGCCATTTCGTTTCCTCTATCTGTTCCGGAGGGATCTCCGGCAAGTGACTGTGTTGGCTCTACGCCTATGTTGTGCTCTACGCAGCGAGCCGCTGGCGGAGGTCATCCAGGCGAGCCCGAACACTTCCGTCGATGACATCATTAGCGATCTGAATGCGGACGCCACCAATGAGGTCAGGATCGACCACGGTAGTGACCTTCACCGGACGACCTGCGCTCTGCTCGAGCAGCGAAGCGAGCTTCTGCTGCTGAGCATCGCTCAGAGGTGCGGCGACGGTGACGGTTGCGAGCTCGCTTCCGCCCTGATCTGCTGCGGTGCGTGCGCTCTCACGAAGCGCGGCGCTTACGCGCCGCCCACGAGGGTGCGCGACAAAATACGTGACCACGTTCATCGCACTGGCTGAGAGCTTTCCAGAGAATATCTTCTCTGCAAGAGCGGTCTTTGCGCCAGGGTCTCCCAGCTTGTTGCCGAGCTCAAGCTCAAGCTCGTGGCTGCTGTCAATCACCGCGGTGGCGGCGAGAAGCTCATCAGCGAGTTCTGAATTCGCAACTGCTTGCGCACGAATACCGAGTTCCTCAATACCGTCTACAAGCTCGGGAGCACTCGACCAGTTCTGAGTGACGGCTGCGGTGAGCACTGAGCGCGCGCCATCGGAAAGGCTCCCGAACACCCGACTGAGAATGCCTGACTTAGCCTCAGCCGCAAGCGACGAATCTGCAAGCGCACTCACGAGCGCTGGAGATAGGTCGAGCTGCGCAGCGACGGCTAACAAATCAGAACCAACAGTCTTGCCGAGAAGTCCACTGAGCGAGGCTTGAGCCGCCGCGAGTGCTTCGCGTGACGCGCTACCCATTACTTCGCCGCCTGTTCCGAAGCCTCGAGATCTGCAAGGAACCGATCGACGAGCGCCGACGCCTTGTTGTCATCGCTGAGGCTCTCACCGACCACGCCTGAGGCGAGATCGATTGCGAGGGTACCGACGTCTTTGCGGAGCGAGACGATTGCAGACTGACGTTCAGCCTCGATCTGAGCCTGAGCAGCCTGCGCGATGCGAGCCTGCTCAGAGGTCGCGTCTTCTTTTGCCTTCGCAACGATCTTGGCACCATCTGCGCGTGCAGAGTCGCGGATCTCACCGGCTTCCTGGCGGGCGCTTGCGAGCTGAGCCGTGTACTCCTGTAGAGCAGCTTCGGCTTTGGCTTGCGCCTCGTCGGCCTTGGCGATGTTGCCTTCGATTGCCTCGGCGCGAGCGTCAAGCATTACCTGCAGCTTGGGCAGGAACACCTTCCAGAACGCAACGAGGATCACGATGAAGACCAGCGCAGACCACACAAGGTCGTACACCTCTGGGAACAGGATGTTTCGGGCTTCCCCCGACTGCTCCGCAGCGATACGTACTGCGTTATTCATCGAGCCTCCCTTTCGAGACTAGAAAGAGGTGGACGTCTTAGACAGTGAAAATGAAGTGGGTAGCGATACCGATGAGCGCGAGCGCCTCGGTGAACGCAATACCGATCCACATGAGCACCTGGAGGCGACCGGCGAGCTCGGGCTGACGAGCAACGCCCTCGATGGTCTTGCCAACGACGATGCCGAGGCCAATTGCCGGGCCGATTGCTGCAAGGCCGTAGCCGACTGTCGAGATGCTACCCGAAACTTCAGCGAGAACAGACACAGTAGGTGTTTCCTTCCGTTGTGAGCGCGACGGTTGTCGAGCCCTGTTTTGGTTTTAGTGTTCTTCAGCCAGCGCAAGCTGGATGTAGACGCCTGTGAGAATTGTGAAGATGTATGCCTGGAGGAACGCCACCAGGATTTCGAACAGGGTGAAGGCGAAACCAACCGCGAGGGTGAGCACACCGAGCCCCTTGAGTAGTCCTTCTGCCTGGAAGAAGAAGAACCAGGTTGCGCTGAAGAACAGCACGAGCAAGAGGTGACCCACCACCAGGTTCATCATGAGACGCAGGGTCAGTGTGACCGGACGCAGGATGAAGGTCGAGAAGAACTCGATCGGAGTCACCAGAATGTAGAACGGCTTCGGAACCCCTGCCGGGAAGAGGGAGTTCTTAAAGAACTTGCCCGGGCTCTTCTTGATACCGGCATAAATGAAGGTAATGTACGAAACCACGGCAAGCACCAGCGGAACACCAACAACCGCGGAAACGCCGATGTTGAAGCCAGGAATAATGCCGGTGATGTTAAACGCAAAGATCATGAAGAAAATTGCGCACAGGATCGGGAGGAAGCGACGACCATCGACCTTGCCGAGCAGATCTTCAGCAATGTTCACTCGAATAAAATCGAGTGCCATTTCGGTGAGTGATTGGAAGCGACCAGGCACAATCCGCATATTGCGGGTTCCGAGGTAGAACACCACGAGAAGCACGATGGTCATGATCACGCGAATGAGCATGATGCGGTTCATCTCGAACGGCGTACCCTCAAAAAAGATCGCCGGGGGGAAGAATTCTTCAATCGATGGTGGATGGAATCCACCCTCAGCCGCGAAGAAACCTGGGGCAACGAGTTGCATAGCGTTAGCGAACAGCGCCATTCTCCTGAGTCGGGTGCGGCTCTTGGCAAGCTACACAGTATGAACGG
>JBEBUJ010000118.1:0-5348 GCA_040393365.1 Leucobacter denitrificans | reverse complement strand
CGAAGCTCGCGGCGGCGTTTGCGAGAGAGTTTCATGTGTTTTCTCCTTCAAGTAGTCCGAGTCGCGTCCACTTGCCTTCCAACGCTACACCGTAGACTTGTGTCATGACTATTCACACCGCGGTAGCGACTATTCACACAAATCATGGAGACATTGTCATCAACCTGTTTGGTGATCACGCACCAAAGACGGTGAAGAACTTCACCGAACTCGCAGAAAAGGGTTTCTACGACGGTGTGATCTTCCACCGCATCATTCCAAACTTCATGATTCAGGGCGGCGACCCCACCGGCACTGGCACCGGCGGTCCGGGCTACAACTTTGATGACGAGATCCACCCAGAACTCGTATTTGACAAGCCGTACCAGCTTGCGATGGCCAATGCTGGCAAGCGCCCTGATATGACCGGGCGTCTCGCTGGTACGAATGGCTCACAGTTCTTCATCACGACGATTGCGCCTGACTGGCTGAACGGCAAGCACACCATCTTCGGTGAGGTCGCCGACAACGAGTCGAAGGCTGTCGTTGACACCATTTCGGCAGTACAGACCGGTGCGATGGATCGTCCGGTCGAGGATGTCGTGATGAGCGGCGTCGACATCGTCGCGGTCTAGACGTGCCATCCGTCGGCCCGAGCTACGGGGAGAAAGCGGAGTTCGGCGATACCGACATTTGCTACCGGCATCCCGATCGGCAAAGCTTCACGCTGTGCCAGCGGTGTGGGCGAACGATCTGTGCTGAATGCCAGGTCGTTTCTCCCGTCGGGCTGCTGTGCCCTGAGTGCGTCAAGCAGTCAGCTCAGGCTCAGGGCGCGGCTCCTACGCGCTTCGCTCGATCTGCAAAGGTGCAAGCGCGAAAGTTCGCGGCGCTCGAGTCTCCTGTGACGCTTGGCATCATTGCACTGAACGCTGTGGTGTTCGTGCTGCAACTGCTCAGCTATCACTTTGGCGCAAACGGGGTAACTGGCGCGCTGTGGTACATTCCTGCGTACTCACTTTCGGGCGGTGTGCACGAAGTAGCGGGTGGTGTGCTGGGCGGTTATCCTGACGGCGTGCTCTTGAGCACCACGTTTGAGCCCTGGCGCATGCTCACGGTGATGTTTACGCACTCGGTGACGTTCATCCCTCACATACTCTTCAACATGCTCGCGCTGTATATTTTCGGCCGCCATCTTGAGTCGATCCTCGGCAAAGTACGGTATCTCGTGCTGTACATATTTGCCGGAATCGGTGGATCGCTGGGCGTCATGCTTTGGGGTTATGCGCAGCCGACCGATATCTTCACGCCAACCGTTGGGGCGTCGGGCGCCATCTTCGGTGTGCTTGCGGCAACAGTTGTGGCGTTCCGAGCGATGAACACGAACGTTACTTCGCTCCTCGTTCTGCTCGCAATCAATTTCGGCATTGGTTTCATGCCGGGTGCAAACGTTTCGTGGCAGGCACATCTCGGAGGCATGGTTGTTGGTGCCCTTGCGATGTGGATCGTGGTTCGCACACGCGGACCGAGGTTTAAGCGTCGCCAACTCATTGGACTCATCGGGCTCGGTGTCGGGCTTGTGCTTCTCGCCTGCGCGTACGTTGTGATCTCGCCCCTGTAGAAAAGTTATCCACAGGTTTATCCCCATGTGGGGAGAATTACACCCGTGTAACTCTAAAACTCGGTGAGACTATTTCCACCATGGGGTCATGAGGAACCCAATGAGCACGAGACCGAAGCCTACAAAGATGTTTGCCTGACCAAGCTGAGGAATTGGCAGTTGCAGATTCGAACTCGTCACGTAGAACAACACGATCCAAATAAGTCCGAGGAGCATGAAGCCAAACATCACGGGCTTAAACCACACCGGGTTTGGTGCTTCCTTGCGCGCCGCCTCTTTTCGCGCGCGTTCTGCTGCGACCTCTGCCGAGTTTCGCTTGCTCACTTCTTTACCAGCTGCTGACATGCTCTCAGTCTACCTAGTTCGAAGTGGTCACTCAGTGTGACGCGTTTAGAATGGCAACAAATGCGCAAGCAACGTCGTGCAAAACTCAGTCCGCTGACGGTGATTGGTGAACTCCTCATCCTCGGTGGGCTTGGAGTTTTCGGATACATCGTGTGGCAGCCGTGGCACACCTCGGTTGCAGTCGTCGAGAAGCAACTGCAACTCACCACCGCCGACTCGAAGGCCTGGGACGAAGAGGCCGCGCAAGCGCCCTATGACGGGACTGTGCCGGTACCCGAGCAACCACCTATCGGAGAGGTCTTTGGTACGCTCCACGTTCCTGCATTCGGCACGACATTTGCGAACCGCGTCGCAGAGGGAACGGGGTGGTGGGAGACACTCAACTACGACGACAAGGGCATTGGTCACTACCCCACGAGTGTGATGCCCGGTGAGACAGGCAACTTCGCCGTCGCCGCACATCGCTCGGGTGGGTTTATCACGCCGTTCAAAGAGATCATGAATCTTCGGATCGGCGATCCACTGTTCTTCGAGACCGCCGATGGCTGGTACACCTACCGCTTCCGCTCACTCGAATATGTTCTGCCGACCGATGTCGGTGTGCTGAATCCGTTCCCGTGGATCGAGGGTGAGCCCGGAACCGACCAGATTCTGACGCTCACAACTTGCCACCCCAAGAATTGGGGGTCAGACGAGCGAGCCATTGCCTATGCAATCTTTGAGGGTTTCCAACCACGAAGCGACGGCCCGCCCGCCGAGCTCGCTGAACTCAATCCCGCGATTTTGGGAGGGACAAGCTAATGTTCTCGCTACTGTGGCGTTTTCTCCCTGGACCTGCCTGGTTGCGCGTCGTCGTGCTGCTTGCGCTCGCGGTCGTGCTCGTATGGGTGGTCATAAACTATGTGTATCCATGGGTGCTTGTGCAGTTCCCTGAAGAGGAAGCGACGGTGGGAACGTGACGAAAGTCCTCGTAATCGATAACTACGACAGTTTTGTGTATACGTTGAACGGGTATCTTCAGCAGCTCGGGGCTGAGACCACCGTGATCCGCAATGATGATGTGAGCGTTGGCGAACTCGAGCAGCTCGTCACGGAATTCGACGGAGTGCTTCTCTCCCCAGGGCCCGGCACCCCGGCCCATGCCGGCGTTTCGATTGCGATGGTCAATATCGCCCTGCGCACCGGAATACCTCTGCTCGGGGTGTGCCTCGGCCACCAGGCGATTGCCGAGGCGCTCGGCGCCACCGTAACGCACGCAAAGGAACTCATGCACGGTAAGGTTTCGCGCGTGCGGCACTCGGGCGATAGCTTTTTTGCCGGGGTGGCTTCCGAGTTTGATGCGACCAGGTACCACTCGCTGGCGGTTGTGCGAAGCACCGTTCCAGACAGCTTGACCATTACCGCAGAGACTGCGGGCGGTGTCGTCATGGCAGTGCGTCACCTGGAGCTTCCGATTTTCGGAGTGCAGTATCACCCAGAATCCGTGCTCACCGAGGGTGGCTACCGCCAACTCGGAAACTGGCTGCACATCGTTGGTCATGAGAATGCTGCTGAGATCGCGGCAACGCTCTCACCTCTGATTGTGAGTCACTAACGCCGCTGAGTATTCCGGATTCACACCAGCAGGCGCTGCTTCGGCACCCTGGGCTGTGCGATCCAGATGAACCGGGGTTTAGCCGACGCAGTACGTGAGCTCGAGTTTTGAGCCCTGCGCATTCTGACCTACGATCGATTGCCCCGTGATCGGGAAACTTGCCTCAGGCGTACACCCGGTATCTGACGCGGTCTGCGGTACAAGTGAGAGCTCAAGGCCAAGTCCGCTCGTAAGCGAGCGCGCGATCTCAAGCGGCTGACTCACGACATTGGGCACGTCGACCTTGCCGCTCGATACCGTCACATCAACTGACTCGCCCCACTTCAGCGTCGTGCCGCGCTCTGGTGAAACGCTCAGCACCCGTCCCTCAGGTTCGACGGGGTCGTCTTTTGTCGTCACTTTGCCGACCGACAACCCGAGCGCCTCAACCGCTTCCGTGTACTTGTCGAGCGTTAGACCAGCAAATCCGGGCACGTCGGCAGACTCTGGGCCGGTAGAGATGAACAGGGTGACCTCGTCGCCCACGTTCACCTTTGAGCCAGCAACCGGATCGGTGGAGATAACGTAGCCACTCGGTACATTATCGTCAGGCTGTTCAACCTGCACGACCTCAAGATCGAGTTCTTGCAATTGTTCGAGAGCCAGCGCTCGGGTTGTGTTCTCGAACTCTGGGATCTCGCGCACGCTCGACGGTGCGATGTTGCTGGGCACCAGGTTCACGAGCCAGAACACCACAGCGATGACGATTGCGCCGACAGTGAGAATCGCTGCCCAGGTCCACATCACCGGTGGCCTGCTCTGGGTACGGCTTCCGCCACCTTCCGAAAGTTGGCGAAGCGCAAGGTCGGACTCGGAGATCTCGTCTCCGGCCGAGAACAGCACCGTGCTCTGCGTATCGTGACGCGGAAGTTTCGGCATCTCACCATTCGCGGCCTTGCGAAGCGCCTCACGAAACTCGGCGGCGGTTTGAAACCGCTTCGCGCGATCCTTACCAAGGCCGTACATGACGACACGGTCAAACTCAGGTGCGAGCTCAGGAGAATGCTCGCTTGGCGGCTTCGGCCGCTCACTGACGTGCTGATAGGCAACTGCCACCGCTGAATCCCCAGTGAACGGTACTTCGCCAGCCAGGAGTTCGTAAAGCAGTACCGCAGTTGAATACAGGTCAGTGCGCGCGTCGACTGACTCACCTTTGGCCTGCTCGGGCGAGAAGTACGCCGCTGTGCCGAGGATCGCCGTGGTTTGCTGGAGCGTTGATGACGTATCTGACACCGCGCGTGCAATACCGAAGTCCATGACCTTCACCTGGCCAGACTTCGTGACCATGATGTTTGCGGGCTTGATATCACGATGCACGATGCCCGCACGGTGCGAATACTCGAGCGCGGTGAGCACGGAGTCCACGATCCGCGCGGCCTCTGTTGGGCTCAGCTTGTTCTCAGCAGCAAGTTCTCGAAGATTCTTGCCCTCGATGTACTCCATCGCGATGAACGGGAGTCGCTTCACACCGTCTGCGGTTTGAATGAGGTCGTCGCCGGCGTCGAACACACGCACGACGGTTGGGTGAGCCATGCGAGACGCCGACTGTGCTTCCTGCCGAAACCTTGAGCGGAACTGTTCGTCGTTCGACAGCTCTGATTTCATTACTTTGATCGCAACTTGCCGCCCGAGCTTCGTGTCGGTACCGCGATACACGGTGGCCATGCCACCCTGTCCAATGAATTCTCCGATCGCGTAGCGGCCTGCGAGAATTCGCGGCTCAGTACTGCCCGCAGTTTCCGGCATGCTCACCTCTCTCGGAGTGCTCAAATC
>JBEBUJ010000117.1:0-5421 GCA_040393365.1 Leucobacter denitrificans | reverse complement strand
AGCGACGCGGCATCGACGTGGTCGAGCTTCTGCATGATGTTCTCTCTCTGCGACCGCCGCAAGTCGGAGCGCGGAATTAGTTATGAAGTAGTTGTGTGCGTTCACGGTGTGTGCGGAACCCTCGCGGCAGTGCCGCACCGTGGCACAAGGATCTATTATGCCATACCTTTGGGCATTACAGCGATCCCGCTGCGCGTCAGTACTGGCAGCCTAAAGTTGGCAGCCGGGGCACCAGTAGAGCTTGCGGTTGCCCATCTCTTCAAGCACGACGTTCGTGCCGCAACGTTTGCAGGGCGTGCCCTCGAGCTTATACACCCAATGCCGCTCATCGCGCAGGGCGAGCGCCTTCTGGTAGGCCTCCCCGCGGAGTCCGTCGATGGTCACCATCTGACCAACGGTGATTCCGATGTCGAGCAGGTGCGCCCAGTCATCCCAGAGAGACTCAAGTGCCGTTCGGTCGAGCGAACTCGCTGGGGTGTGTGGATCGAGTTCTGCACGAAACAGCAACTCCGCGCGGTACACGTTTCCAATACCCGCGACAACGGACTGATCCATGAGCACCAGACCGATGGGCGTCTTCTTCTTATGGGCGCGTTCGACGAACCGCTCTCGTTCGGCGCTCGTGTTCGCGTTTGCTGGGTCGGGGCCGAGCCTCTGTATCACCCGATCCACCTCGGTGGGCGACAGCACTTCACACGCGGTCGGCCCCCTGAGATCGGCGCACACAAGGTCGTTGAGCAGACGGACTCGCACCTGCCCCACCGGCTCGGGTGGAAAGCTGCCAGTGTCTGCCGTCTCTTTGTCAGTTTCGGCCATGCGCACTCTCGTGCGCCGTGGAGCACCAATTGAGGTGACTGAATCCTCGGCATCGCGGTCGAGAGCCTGCACTCGATTGGCCCGGGAGTACTCACCGGTCTGGCCAAGCTTCGAGTGACCGGGCGTGTACCCGTGAATCTGGATCGAAGGGTTCACGCGCACGTCGCCAGAGAAATCCCATGCCCCATAAATGCCAAGGTGCACGCGCAGCCATTCATCGCCCGCGAATTCCAAGAACATTTGCTTGCCGACCGCACGAGCATCGATCATCTCGCGCCCGTCGAGCATCGCGGCTCCCTGTGCAAATCGGCCCTGCGGGCTCGAAACCTCAGGTGCCGTGCCGACAAAGTTGGTCGAGAATTGCCTGGCAATTCGGTGCACTGAATGCCCCTCAGGCATACGCTCCCCTCTCGTACAGAAGCTCTGTCATAACGCGCGGAAGGTGCGAGCTAGAGCGAGTCCACCTGTTTACCGGCGATGCCGCCGGTCATCTCATACTCTCCGAGCTGAGCGACTCTGCGCACGTGCCGCTCATCGCCCGGAAACGGCGTATCGATAAAGAGATCAATGAAGCGGATCGCGTCTGCAACATCGTGCTGACGCGCACCAATCGAGATCACGTTTGCGTTGTTGTGCTCGCGCGCGAGCGTCGCAGTCGACTCGTTCCACACAAGCGCAGCGCGGATGCCGCTCACCTTGTTCGCGGCCATTTGCTCGCCATTGCCCGATCCACCGAACACGACACCAAGCGCCTCGACCCCGTCACGCTCGTCACGCGCGACCCCGAGGGCGGCGTTAATGCAGAATGACGGGTAGTCGTCGAGCGCGTCGTATTCGGCTGGCCCGTGGTCAATGACCTCGAAGCCGCGGGTGCGCAAATGCTCTTGCAGCTGCTGACTGAACTCAAGGCCGGCATGGTCGGTGGCGACGTGAATACGCATGGATCTACCCTACCGTTGACAGGCCGCCTAGAACTTTGGTCCCTCTGTGCGTCCGCGCTTGAGTTCGTAGAACCCCGGCACACTCGCGGCAGCGTAAATTCCATCCCAGAGCCTGAGCGCAGCCTCGCCGGTTGGCGCAGGCGTGACCACGGGCCCGAAGAACGCGACACCGTCAATCGAGATGATTGGCACACCGACGTCGGGGCCCGCGATTTCGAGCGCATGGTCTGTGTTCTTGCGCAACTGGGCATCGCTCTCATCTGTGTCGGCCGCTGCGGCGAGCGCAGCATCAGCCCCCGCTGCCTCAAGCGACTCGGTGATAATCGCGTCGAAGTCGTCGCGATCGCCCGGGTGGCGGCGCGTGCCCATCTCGGTGTAAAGCTTGCCGACCACTCCGTCGCCCTCGGTAACCCGAGCCGCCTCAACAACGCGCCCCAACCGGTGGCCCTCGTCGTGAAGCCCCTGATGCGATCCTAAGTCGTTGCCTTCGTTGATAATCTTCAGGCTGATGGGCTTCCACACGATCTCGAAGCCGCGAACATCGGCGACTTCGGCAGCCCATCTGCTGGTCATCCAGCACCAAGGGCAAATCGGATCGAAATAGAACTCAACATTCGGCTGCGCAGCATTCATAGCCCCACCATACTGGCTCGAATGCACGAAACACTCAGTCATCTCAAAGGCGTAACCGGGAATATTTTCTCGATCTGTGTGCGCTGCTCAAACGTTGGAGTAAACGAGCTCCCCGCGGCTACGTTCTGACGCACCTGCTCGGGGGTCGTCGCTCCCGCAATAACGCTCACTACGGGATCGTGTCCGACCATCCACCCGAACGTTGCCTCAAGCATCGTGACGCCCCACTCATCGCAGAGGTTCTGAAATGCGTCGATCGCATCCCAGTTCGCGTTCTCGAACAGCTCCCGCTTCTGGCGGGCGATACGGGTGTTGGCCGGGGCGTGCTCTCTCGTGAACTTGCCAGTGAGCAGACCGTTCGCGAGTGGAAAGAAGGGCAACAGCCCGAGCCCGTGTCTCCGTGCGGCCGGGCTCACTTCGCGGTCTGTCTCGCGGTTCAGAAGATTGAGTTCGTTTTGCGCCGTCGCGAATGACGTGGTTCCAAGCGAAGCAGCGACCGTCGCCGCTTCGTCGATCTGTGCAGCGCTGAAATTCGAGTGACCGATCGCACGTACTTTTCCTTCGCTCACGAGTTCGTTGAGCGTCTCAAGCGTCTCGGCGATGGGCGTCTCGGGGTCTGGCATGTGCATTTGATACAGGTCTATACGATCTGTGCGAAGCCTCGTAAGCGACCCCTCTATCGCGGCTCGGATGTACGCTCTCGACCCGCGCGGGCCCGGGTGTTCGAACCCTGAGTCTGGGTATCCAAACTTCGTTGCAAGGATGATCTCATCGCGTCGACCTGCCAGTGCGCGACCCATCATCTCTTCGCTTCGCCCAAATGCGTACCCATACAGATCAGCAGTATCAAACAGCGTGACACCCGCGTCGATCGCGGCATGCACCACTGCTTCAGTACCTGCGAGATCTTCGGTCGCAGAACCAGGGCGACCGAAGTTATTGCAGCCGAGCCCCACTGCCGAGACAGCAATGTCAGTATTTCCAAGAGTGCGAGTCATGCTTCTACCCTATTCGCGAGCCTTCGGTCAGGGTACGGGCATAGTCTTGTGTCATTCGTAGGTTTCAAGATCCACAAGGAGAACCGTGCCCGGAACCAATCTCACCCGCGCCGAAGCACAGGAGCGCGCTGCGATAGTCAGCAGCGAGAGCTACGAGGTCGCACTCGATCTCACTACGGGCGCTGAAACGTTCAGCGCCGATACCGTTGTGCGCTTCTCTGCACGAGACGGTGCTTCCACGTTCATCGACGTCATCGCCGCCTCGGTTGAGCAAATCGAGCTCAACGGAGTGAAGCTCGATCCTGCCGAGGTATACGCAGACTCGCGAATTCAGTTGCCGGGTCTCGCAGAAGCGAACACACTTCGTATCCGCTCGACCATGCTCTACATGAACACTGGCGAGGGGCTCCACCGGTTCGTCGATCCAGCCGATGACGAGGTATACCTGTACTCGCAGTTCGAGGTGCCCGATTCACGCCGCATGTTTCCGGTCTTCGAGCAGCCCGATCTCAAAGCGACGTTCCAGTTCACGATCACCGCGCCGGCGCGATGGAAGATCGTTTCGAATCAGCCCACTCCCGAGGCCCAGCCAGCGGGAGAGCGAGACGGGGAAGCCATCGCGACGTGGGAGTTTACCCCGACGCCGGTGATGTCGAGTTACATCACCGCGCTTATCGCAGGCCCCTATCACGAGGTCCGCTCGGACCTCACGAGCACCGATGGTCGCGAGATTCCCCTCGGCGTCTTTTGCCGCGAATCACTCGCACCGTTTCTCGATGCCGACTACATCTTTGAAAAGACTCGAGAGGGCTTCGCGTTCTTCGAGGCCGAGTTCAACTACCCCTACCCGTTCGAAAAGTACGACCAGCTGTTCGTGCCCGAGTACAACATGGGCGCGATGGAGAACATCGGCGCGGTGACGTTCACCGAGGCCTATGTGTTCCGCAGCCAAGTCACCGATGCGATGCGCGAGCGTCGGGTTGTGACCATCTTGCACGAGCTTGCGCACATGTGGTTTGGCGACCTCGTGACGATGCGCTGGTGGAACGACCTGTGGCTCAACGAGTCATTCGCAGAGTACATGTCCACGCTCGGCGTCGCCGAGGCGACCGAGTGGTCTGACTGCTGGACCACGTTTGTCGCGAGCGAGAAGTCGTGGGCGTATAGGCAGGACCAGCTCCCGTCTACGCATCCGATCGTTGCACCGATCCGCGACCTCGAAGACGTTCTCGTCAATTTCGATGGCATCACATACGCAAAGGGAGCTTCGGTACTCAAGCAACTCGTTGCGTGGGTCGGCCGCAAACCGTTCATGCAGGGCGTGCACGATTACTTCGTCAAGCACCACCACTCGAACACCGAACTCCCCGACCTCATGCGTGAGCTTGAGGCGCGAAGTGGGCGTGATCTCACTGAGTGGACTACGAAGTGGCTTGAAACCGCGGGCGTGAACACTCTGCGCCCTGAGTTCACCTTGGATGACCAGGGGAACTTCGCGTCATTCCAGATCGTGCAGAGCGCTGCCGCTGACTACCCAACACTGCGCCCGCACCGCATCGCCGTGGGTCTGTACGAGGTCGAAGGTGGATCCCTCCGCCGCACGACGCGCATCGAACTCGACGTAGACGGAGCAACGACCGAGGTTCCAGACCTCATCGGTGTTTCGCAGCCCGCACTGCTCATAGTGAATGACGACGATCTGAGCTATGCGAAGATCCGTCTCGATGAGCGGTCGCTCGCCACTGCGGCAGAGCACCTCGGCAGTATCGAGGATTCGCTCGCACGCTCACTGGTGTGGGGCACGCTCTGGGATGCAACCCGAGACGGCGAGTTCCCTGCGAGCCGCTTCGTTGATATCGTCCTTACTCACGTCGCCCGCGAGACGAATTCGACGATGCTTCGCACAATCCTTCAGCAGCTCGTGCTCTCCGCATCGAGCTACGTCTCGCCAGAAAAACGAGAGGGGACGCTTGCGAAAGTGGCCGACGAGCTCTGGCAACTTGCCCTCGACGCAAAGCCCGGTTCGGACAACC
>JBEBUJ010000116.1:0-5456 GCA_040393365.1 Leucobacter denitrificans | reverse complement strand
GTTCGCCTCCTGAGAGTGTCGACGGGTATCGCGAAAGCAACGCAGGGCTCAACCCCACGCGTTGCATGAGAGCGGCTGGCGTCGGTGCCTCACCAGGTGCGTATGCAGCACGTGTGATGGTCGCCGCAAGAATGCGCGCGGTGCGCCAGCGGGGGTCGAAGGTAGCGAGCGGATCCTGCGGAATCAGACGCACGCGTGATCCGCCTCGAAGTGTGAGACTTCCCGAATCGAGGCGCTCAGCACCGGCGAGAATCCGCGACAGCGTGGTCTTTCCCTCACCCGATCCACCTGCGACTCCGAGAATCTGGCCGCGATTGATCGTGAGATTTATGTTACGTACGCCGAGGTACATTCCGCCCCGTTCGCCGAACGACCTCGTCGCATGAGAGAACTCTGCGAGCACTTCGCCAACGGGAGTGGCGTCTGGTCGCGGCCCGGACCCACGGTTCGGCATTGCCGCGACAAGCGCCTGCGTTGCGGGATGCTGCGGATCCTCAAGAATCTGCGCGGCCCCGCCAACCTCGACGAAGGTACCGCCATCGATAACGGCGATGCGATCAGCTATGCGAGCGACGGCTGCAAGGTCGTGACTCACGATCACGAGTGAGGCACCCGAATCTCGAACCCTGGCGAACTCATCGAGCACTTGATGCGCTGTTGCGGGGTCGAGCGCGGTCGTCGGTTCGTCGGCGACGAGGACCGACGGATTGCCGATGAGGGCGGAGGCAATGAGTGCGCGCTGGCGCATGCCCCCCGAGAGTGCGTCGGAGCGAAGATGCAGCAGCGTCTCGGCGTCGCGGAGGCCAGCCGCCTCGAGCGCGCGAATTGTTTGGGAGCGGCGCTCGCGCCGCGGCACGCCGCGAATGGCAAGTGCCTCACTCACTTCGGCCTCGATGGTGCGCAGCGGATCAAGTGACTGCAGCGCATCTTGCAGCACGAGGGCGACCTCGTTGCCGCGAAGTGAACGCCACTGCCTGCGTGTTGCTCGACGAACGTCTCGATCCACAATGTCGAATTGCTCGGCTTCCACTCGCCACGAGTTTCCTCCACTCGCATCGGTGAGGCCGAGGAGCGTGCGCGAAAGCACGGACTTTCCGGCCCCGGAAGATCCAACGATCGCGAGACACTCACCCCGAGCGAGCGACAGATTGATGTCGTGCAGTACTGGCACGCGCACTCCGCCCGCACCCTTTCGGGTGACCGAAAGATTCGAGATCTCAAGCACCGAGTTGCTCATCTGCTCCCTCCCTGTGCAAAGCGGCGCCCGATGACCGTGAGGGCTGTTGCGGTCGCGACGATAGTGAGGCCGGGCAGCACTGTCATCCACCAGGCACTCGCGAGGTACACCCTGCCTGCATCGAGCATCGCACCCCACTCAGGTGCGGGCGGCTCGGCTCCGAGACCGAGAAACCCGAGCGCGGCGACCCACACAATCGATTGCCCAACGCCAAGGGTTGCGGCAGAAATCAGAGGCCAGAGCGAGTTCGGGGCGATGTGCTTCGCAAACACGCTGAACGCCCCGGCACCATCAAGCCTCGCCCACTCGGCGTAACCGCTCGCCGCGATTCCGCGAACGCGCGCGCGGATCATGCGGGCATACCCGGGAATGGTTGCGAGCCCGATCGCGAGCGTCGCCGACCAGGCGCCACCACCGAGCACGGCCACAAACAGCAGCGCCACGACGAGCGTGGGCAGCGCAAAGAGCACCTCGAATACCCGGGCGAGGGCTGCGTCGAGCCAGCGCGGTCCGAGCCCCGCAGCGAAGCCGAGTACAGCGCCGGTAACCACGCCGATCGCGGTGGCTGCGAGGCCGATGCCGACCGACGAACCGGCGCCGTGCACCACACGGGTGTAGATATCGCGCCCAGACTCGTCGGTGCCGAAGATGTGCGCGAGGGAGGGGGGTGTGAATCCCGACGCTGGTGCGATTGCCAGGGGATCGCCGGGGGCAAGGAGCGAGGGCGCGAGCGCTGCAACGGAGATGAACGCGAGAAATAGCGCCGAAATCGTCACCGAAATCCATCCCGATTCGAGCGACCGCATCGAGCGTCGTTGCCTGGCCAATGTCTCGGTCATGCGACCACCTCGGTCGTGGCGTCTGAACCGGAGCGCCCGAGTTCACGTCGCGCGGTGCCGCGGGGGTCGACGATCCGCTCGACGATATCAGTGATGATAAGCACGACGATGTAGAGCAGCGCGACGATGGTGATCGACCCGATGACGACCGGCATATCGCGCACGGTGGTGGCCTCGAGCAACAGCCTGCCGAGGCCCTGCCTGGCGAACAACACTTCCACGACTACGGCGCCGCTCAAGAGCGAACCGTATGCCCACCCCGAAAGCGAGATCGCGGGGAGCGCAGCATGCCTGAGTGTGTGGCGCAAGAGCACCCAGGATTCTGCTGCGCCGCGCGAACGGGCGGTGGTTGCGAATGGGGCAGTATCAGCCTCTGCGAGAGGCCCGTGGAGCACGTGAGCGAGGTACCCCGCGATAGGAACAGCGAGCGTGATGACCGGCAATATGAGTGCCCGAATGCCGCCGGAGGCGCCACCGGTGGCGGGGAGCCACTGCAGCTGTGAGGCAAAGACCAAAATGAGCACGGCGCCGAGAAAGAACTGTGGCATGACGCTCGAGACCGTTTCGATTCCGGTGAGGGTGGATCGGATCGCACGGCCGAGACGACCGCGTGCGGTCGACGCCGCGAGGGTCGCGGCGAGCGCGAGCACCCACGCGAGCACAAACGCGAGGGTCGCGAGCACGAGGGTGGGTGGCACGTTCGCGGCGAGCAGGTCTGTGACGGGTTGTTTGCGAGCGTAAGAGTCGCCGAACTGCAGCGTCGCGACCCGCCAGAGCTGCGAGAGGTATTGCACGAAGAAGGGCTGGTCGAGGCCATAATCTGCGCGCGCCTGCGCGACGGCCTCTGGGCTCGCTTGGGAGCCTGGGCCGCCGAGAATTGCTTCGAGTGGATCACCTGATGCCCTGAGCGCCAAGAAGACGACGGTGGCGGTGAGCCACACCACGAGCACCGCCGCGCCGAGCTTATTCAGCACGGCGACGGCGATGCCCTTGGGTGTTGACATGCGGAGACTACGCGGTGAGCTTCGCGTTCACGAAGGTCGGAGTCGCGACGGTACCGAGCGTGGTCACGCCGTCGACGCCCTGGGTGAGGAAGTGGTTCTGCTGGTCGTAGAGCGGCAGAACGGTGAACGTCGCGAGGATGCGCTGCTGCGCCTCCTCGTAGATGCCTGCGCGAGTGTCTGCATCGAGGGTTGCCGATGCTTCGTCGAGCAGTGCATCAAGCTCGGGGTCGTTCACCTGCGCGAGGTTCGCGAAGTAGCCCGACGGCGCGGGGACGAGGCTTGCGGAGTGGTACAGAATGCGGAGCACGTCTGGCCCAACCTTCGTGTACGGTGCGCTGACTGCCTCGTACTCGTGCGCGGCGAGTGCGCCGTACCACGAGCTGAGGTCGAGGGGCTCAAGCTGCACGTCGAAACCGACCTCTGCGACGTTCGCCTGAATCTGCTGGAACAGCGACTGCTCGGTCGCGGTCGACTGGTTCGTGCTAACGGGGAAGCGAACGGTGAGCTTCTCGCCGTCCTTCTCGCGTACACCGTCAGCGCCCTCGGTCCAGCCTGCCTCGTCGAGTAGCTTGGCGGCCTCGTCGAGGTCGTAGGTGAAGAGGGACTCGTCGCTGTAGCCGAGTGGCTCGATGCTCGAGAGCGGCGAGTGTGAGCGCGGCGCGGTGCCCTGGAAGAGCGCGTCGATACCGGCATCTGGGTTTGCGGCACGAATGAACGCTTCGCGCACCTTGATGTCATTGAACGGCGTCTGGTTCGAGTTGAGCTCGATGCGGTTCACGGCTCCCGGCCTGGGTGCGTCGATGTGTGAGATCTGGTCGCCAGCCTCGGCAGCGACGATGTCGGCGGGAAGCGGGTTGTCGATGACGTTGACCTCACCTGACACGAGCGCAGCGTTACGCGTCGCAGCGTCGGGAATGAATCGCCACTCGATCGCGTCGACGAAGGCGCCGCCGTCGTGGTCGTTCTCTGGTCCTGGCGTCTGGTAGTCCTCGTTGCGCACGAGCGAAACGTGATCCTGCGGCACCCACTCGTCGACGACGAACGGACCGGTGCCGATCGGGGCCTGGCAGTTCGCCTCCATACCGCGCTCGATTCCCGCAGGCGACTGGATCGCGGTCCACTGCTGGCTCATCGACTCGAGGAGGGCAGAATCGGGGGCCGACATGTGGAAGCGGGCGTGCGTGTCATCGACGACCTCAACCTCTGCAACCTTCTGAACAGCGAGGTAGCCGGTTGACGACTGTGTTTCCGGGTCCTGGAGGTGCTCGACGTTCGCCTTGATGGCCGCCGCGTCGAGTGGGGTGCCGTCCGTGAACGTGACGCCCTCCTTGAGCGTGAAGTCCCAGGTCAAGCCGTCTTCGCTCGTCTCCCATTCGGTCGCGAGCCAGGGGGTGATGGTGCCGCTCGAATCGCGGCCGACGAGAGGCTCGAGGTACTGGGTCGAGATGAGCGCCTGTGGGTAGTTGCCGCCCACGTGCGGATCAAGGCAACTCGGCTCAGCGTCGCCGGTTGCGTAGACGAGGGTGCCACCCTCAGTGGTCTCGGGGCTTTCGGTGTTGCCAGTAGAGCAGGCGGTGAGGACGAGTGCAGCGGATGCAATCAGTCCGAGTGGGAGCAGCGGTTTTATGCGCATGTGAAGAGTGTTCCTCGGTTCGTGTTAGATCTCGGGTGTGAGATGCTCGGGGTGTGTGCTCGAAAATGCACGATCTGTGCAGTTAATGGATCGAGTACAACAAATAGAGTTTAGACCATCCGACCGACTCATCCTGCATACGCCAACACGTTAAGCTGGCGCTATGACTTCGGTAGCGCGGGGGAGACCCCAGGCTTCCTCGTGCGACACCCTCGCGGAGGCCGCGTGTGAGCTGTTTCTCGAACAGGGGTATGACGCGACGACGGTCGCTGACATCACACGTCGTGCTGGGGTGAGCCGATCCACTTTTTTCAACTACTTTGACGGCAAAGCCGCGACAATATGGTTCGCACTCGACTGCTTTCTCGCTGAGGCGTCGACAACGCATCGGCTCGCGCCGATGGCGGCGCACCTTGCAGAGAACCCGCCTCATACGCTCGCGCTCGCGATCGCGAACGCAGAAGCAATGGGGGTAACGTTCGAGCTCGCAACCGGTCGCGCCCAGCGTCAGGCCGAGCTCGCGACACTCATTACCGAGCGCATACATACCACTGGTGATCCACTGCTCGCTGAGATCACTGGGGCAGCATATGCAGCCGCAATCTTCGCGGGAATCTGGCGCTGGGCGGAGCGAGGTGCCGGGTCACATCGCCTCGATACCATCATCGCTGAGGCGCTCGCGGTTGCGAGGCGCAGTGGCCTCGCAGACCGCCCGGGGCGAGGAGACCTCAGAGTCGCGGTCA
>JBEBUJ010000115.1:0-5528 GCA_040393365.1 Leucobacter denitrificans | reverse complement strand
CCGCTCACGGCTCTAACCGTTGATGCGCTCGGCGGCTTCAAACCGCAGGATCCGGCCCAACCACTGACTCTTGCGTTCGTCGGACGGCTCTCACGGCAGAAGCGTCCAGATGTTTTCCTGGGCTTGGTGCACCGGCTGCGCAAGCAAGGCGTCAGGTTCCGCGCGATCCTGCACGGCGATGGTGAAATGCGTAGCGTCGTCGGCGGTCTCATCTCGCAAATGAAACTCGATGATGTTATCGAGCAACGTTTCGAAGATGTGCCCGTGTCTGAGACGCTGGCCGAGGCCGACGTACTCATCGTGACGTCGATCAACGAGGGCCTCACCCTCACTACGTTTGAGTCAATCGCTGCCGGCGTTCCCGTTATTTCGACCCATGTCGGTTCTCAACGCACGATCGTGCAAGGCGACGCACTGCTGCCGCGTCCCGCCCGCCCGTTCATCAGGGGTGCAGCCGAACTCATTGCTCGGTTCGAGGGCGACGAGGCTCTTCGCGAGCGTATCTGGGCCGAGCAGCAAGAACGAGTCAAAGAGTTTTCTGCGCTTCCGACTGCGCACGAATGGATGAAGGAGTACTTCGAATCATGGCAGGCGTAGCCGCAGTAGTTGTGACGTTCAATCGTCTCGAAAAGCTCAAGAAAGTCATCGCGGCAATCGAGGCGCAGGAGCACACTCCCACGCACCTCGTAATCGTCGACAACGCCTCAACAGACGGCACTGGCGAGTACCTCGCCCAGCTTACCTCGCCGCTACCACTCGAGATTGTTTCGCTCGACACGAACACCGGCGGTGCGGGCGGCTTCTCGGCCGGCATGCGTCGTGGCTACGAGCTCGGCGCAGATTTCGTGTGGATCATGGACGATGACGGCTACCCTGAACCAGACGCCCTCGCGAAACTCGAATCAGGAATCACTGAAGCCAGCATCGCACTCGGCGCACAGGTTCCATTCGCGTGCTCGGTCGTTACATTCACCGACGGCGAGATCTGCGAGATGAACAACCCTGTGCCGACCTGGGACTGGGCGCGCCTACTCGTAAAAGGGCAACAGAATGTGCTCGTGTCCCAGTGCTCATTCGTTTCTGTGCTTATCCCGCGCTGGGTGCTCGAAAAGCACGGACTCCCCTACAAGGAGTACTTCATCTGGTTCGACGACGCCGAATACACGATTCGTATCTCTCGTGAAACACCGGGGATCCAGGTGCTCGACAGCGTCACGGTGCACGACATGGGTGAGAACAAGGGCGTGAACTGGGGCATGGTTGATGAGAAGAACGCCTGGAAGTTTGCGTACGGCGCCCGCAACCAGGCCTCGTTCCACTGGCACCACCGCTCGAAACCACACTTCCTCGTGTTCGCGGCCCAAGTACTGGTCGGAATGCGCCGCGGCAAGGTGTCAAAGAAGCTCCAGCGCGGAATCCGCAAGAAGCTCTGGGAAGGCATTCGCTTCAACCCGCAGATCGATCGCGTCGCATAAATTCGCTACAACCCTCTACGCACGTAATGCGGAAAGCGGGCAAGTTATTGTATTGTCGTCGAGCGTCAGAACGGGGCCGGTACCCGTGATGATCAGCTTGAATGCTGGCTCACCCACCACCTCGGTGTCAACCTGGTCGACCGCCGCACTCAATGATTCTCTTGCATGTGAAACCTGCAGGCCACCAAGTTTCACCTCAACCGCGGCCCAGCGCCCGCCTGGGAGAGTAATGATCGCATCAATCTCTTTCCCGTTTGAGTCGCGATAGTGGCGGAGGTCACCGTCGAGTGTCGATACATAGGTGGCCAGGTCATGCACAACCGCACTCTCAAACAACAAGCCGAGTGTTTCAAGGTCTCGAGTAAGGCGCTGACTCGTCGCTCCTAGTGCAGCTGCCGCCAGCGCCGGATCCACTAGGTGATACTTCGCAGAGGTGCGTAACCGAGCCCGTGAACGCAACTTAGGTGACCATGCAGGCTGCGCCTCGACGATAAATAGGCGTTCAAGCAATCGAATGTACCCGGCCACAGTTTGGGCGGTGATTCCAGGGGTAACCGACTGAAGGTCCGCCGTAATCGTCGCAAATTTAATCTCGGAGGAAACCCCTCGCGCAAGTGACGAGATGAGGTGCCGTATTGTTTCTGGTTCTTGTCGCACGTCTGCCAATCGCTGCACATCTGTTCGCGCGACTTCATCAATGTATGCCCTGAGCAATTGCGCGGACTGCTCCGCAGCAAGCCCTGCCATAGCCGGAAATCCAGATTTCAGGGTGAGGTCAATAACATCACCAAGACCGGGGCGGGCATCCAGGTGGGCAATCGGACGTTCACCTTCAAAGAGCGCAGCGAGGCTCACTTCCGCCGCTCCCATACCCTGTTTCTCCCACCAGCTGAGCGTTCGTTGGCGGAGTCGCAAGAACCTGCCAGCGCCCGTATGTCTCGTGATGTCGTCTGGGGGTAGCGACGATCCGGTTAAAATGAAATGCCCGGTACCTGCAGAGGCATCGACCCTCCGACGTACAAGGTTCCACAGCTGTGGTGCAACTTGCCACTCGTCAAGAAGACGAGGGGTATCACCTTCAAGTAACGCCTCCGGTGCAACATCGAGAATCTGCTGACTTTCAGGGTCATCCACAAAAACATATGAAGCAGATGCATTAAGCGCGGTCATTGTCTTGCCGCTAGCACGCGCGCCTTCAATGACCACTGCCCCAGCGGTTTCAAGCGCCGCTTTCAGTAGTCGGTCCAAGACCCGCGGCTTGTAGGTGCGCCCTAACGCATTTTCACTACCCATAGGGAAACTGTAACACTAGGGCATGTTTTGCAGGACACCTAGGGCAGGTTTTGCAGAACTTCTAGAGCATCTTTTGCAGGAGCGCTAAGGCACATTTTGCAGGCATCCCGAAGGTGAGGTTGCAGATTGGACCCACAAACGGGCGCGGCATTCCCAGCATCCTCAACTTGACAACACGGAAAACAGGCATATTCTTAGTTATGGTCAGTTTGACTATAACTAACGAGGATGTGGGCGGAGGTGCGAGATGCGCTACGAGCAAGCGAGCGTAACCGAGCGCCGCACCATGCCGCCCGCGATCGCAGTGTCGGCCGTTGCCTTCGCGATTGAGCCCCCTGAAGACGCGCTGCTCGGCGAGGCGGGAGAGCGCGCGAGCGCGCAGGTGCTGAACACAGACATCCCAACCTCAGGCACGCTAACTTCAAGCACACCGGCCGCACCCACAGCGCCCTCAGACGCGGAGACCACCCTCTGGATCCCACTGGTGCGCCGCACCCGAGAACCCTTCGCGGGGTACTGGGCCCTCCCAGGCGGCCCCACCGAGTGGCACGAAACTCTCACCGACACGGCCCTGCGCACCCTCACCGCGGCGGTGCTGCGCGAACCCGCATATCTCGAACAGCTCTACGCGTTTGGTGCGGTCGAGCGATCCGCTCAGGCGCAACGCCTCGTCACGATCGCCTACTGGGCGCAGTACGGCGAGCGCGAACTCGCCGCTCCCCCGGTCAGCGAGGCTTCCCCGCAGCAGAGCATCGCGGAACGGGCGCGGTGGGACGATCCACACCCCACACCTGCACCCACAAACCACGCCGACGCAACCCCGGACCCGAACGTCGCCTGGTTCTCAGCAGACCGCCTGCCCGAGCTCGCGTTCGACCACCAAGAGATCGTCGAGTACGCGCTCTGGCGCCTGCGCGTGAAAACCGAGTACTCAGCCGTCGCGCACCGCTTTCTCGGCCCAGAATTCACACTCGGCCAGCTGCGCCGGGTGCACGAGGCGATTCTCGGACACACGGTCGACACAGCGAACTTCAGACGCCAAGTGCTCGCCACCAAGACCCTCGCAGAGACCGGCGAGTTTCTCACCGGGTCGGCGCACCGGCCCGCGAAGCTATACCGGTTCACAGCAGACCACACCCTCACCACCTCACTCCAAGGGAGCATGCAATGACGAGCGTGCAAGAACTCATTCGCACCGCGGCGAGCGCCGAGAAAACTATCGGGGGCATCGCGCCCAGGCCGATCACGCTCGAGGGGCGCAAGCCGCTCGCACTGAAGTCGACGGGCACCTGCGATGTCGACCTCACGGTCGCCCCGTGGGAAGTCGACGAGAAGCCGGGCTATGGGCCTGGCGCGAACACGCAGGATCAGATTCCGAAGACCGCACCACGTCAGGGGCCGCTCCCCGAGCGCTACCGCAACGCGAGCGACGAAGAGCTTGACCGGTGGATTCGCGATGCGAAGGCAGCACTCGGCAACCGGGTGAGCATTCTCGGGCACTTCTATCAGCGCGACGAAATCGTGCAGTACGCAGACTTCATCGGCGACTCGTTCATGCTCGCGCAGGCCGCGAAAGATCGCCCGGAGGCAGAGTCGTTCGTGTTCTGCGGCGTGCACTTCATGGCCGAGACCTGTGACGTGCTGTCGACGCCCGAGCAGTCGGTGATTCTGCCGAACCTCGCGGCAGGATGCTCGATGGCAGACATGGCGACGATCGACCAGGTCGAAGCCTGCTGGGAGGCGCTCATGGGCGCGCTCGGCGAGACTGCTGATGACGGTCGCCAGTCGGTGATTCCGGTCACGTACATGAACTCGTCGGCCGCAATCAAGGCGTTCTGCGGTCGCAACGGTGGCATTGTCTGCACGTCATCGAACGCGCACACGGTGCTCGAGTGGGCGTTCGAGCGCGGCCAGCGCGTCGTGTTCTTCCCCGACCAGCATCTCGGCCGCAACACCGCGAAGGCGATGGGCATCTCAGAAGACGAGATGCCGCTCTGGCGCCCACACCTCCCGCTCGGCGGCAACACCGCTGAGCAGTTGAGCGACGCAAAGGTCATTCTTTGGAACGGCTTCTGCTCGGTGCACAAGCGGTTCACCGTCGCGCAGATCGACAAGGCCCGCGCAGAGCACCCAGGCGTGCGCGTGATCGTGCACCCGGAGTGCCCCGCACCGGTCGTCGAAGCGGCAGATGGATCGGGATCCACCGACTACATTCGCAAGCAGATCGAGGCGGCCGAGCCCGGCACAGTGTTCGCCGTCGGCACCGAGATCAACCTCGTGAACCGCTTGCAGCAGCAGCACCCAGACCTCACGATCTTCTGCCTCGACCCGGTGATCTGCCCGTGCTCGACGATGTACCGCATACACCCGGCCTACCTCGCCTGGACGCTCGAGGCGCTCGTGCGCGGCGAGATCCCGAACCAGATTCGCGTCGACAGCTCGGTCGCGCACGACTCACGGGTCGCACTCGAGCGCATGCTCGCCGCCAGGCCGTAACCCGCTCATGATCCACACCCAGCACGCGCACGTACTCGTGATCGGCACCGGGGCCGCGGGGTTCTCGGCGGCGCTCGGCGCCGTGCGAGCGGGGGCCGACGTGACCCTGGTCTCAGCTGGCACGGACCTCGCCGTTCGCGGCGGCAACACGCAGCTTGCCCAGGGCGGCATCGCGGCGGCCATTGGGGCGGGCGATCACCCGTCGAAGCACGTCGCCGACACCGTGGCCGCGGGCGCAGGGCTCGTCGATGTCGTCGCTGCCGG
>JBEBUJ010000114.1:0-5668 GCA_040393365.1 Leucobacter denitrificans | reverse complement strand
TCTGCCATTCGCTCTCCAGTCCGTTGCACGGGGAGCCTCACAAGCTCGCTCATGACGTCGGCGGTAGTCGGCACAGATGTTCCTTTCAAAAACAGCAATCAACAGGTGGAATAAGTATGAATGCAACCTTCGCTATTCGCGACCGAGGTCGCGGTGGCGCAATTGCACACTGACTCCTGGCAGCCCGGCAAGGCGATCCGCGAGTTCGCGCGCAACTGCGACCGAACGGTGCTTTCCGCCAGTACATCCAACCGCGAGAGACGCATGGCGCTTATTTTCCCGCTGGAAGCCAGCAAACACCGGGGTGAGGGCCTTGACGTATGCGTCGATGAACTCGCTCGCGCCTTCGCGACTGAGTACATAGTCTTTCACAGCCGGATCGACTCCGGTGAGCGCGCGCAGATCAGTTTCCCAGAAAGGGTTCGGGAGAAATCTCATGTCAGCCATTAGGTCAACGTCTGTGGGGGCACCGTACTTGAATCCAAAGCTCATTACGGTCAGTTGGAGTCCCGGAACGTCCTCTGAGGAGAACATTTCTCGGGTCGCCGTCGTGAGTTCGTGCACGTTGTAGCTTGAGGTGTCGACGACAACGTCGCTCGTCGCGCGAAGCTCCTGAGCTCGTTCGCGCTCCAGGCGAATTCCTTCGAGTAGTCCGCCTGCCTCGACTTGGAGTGGATGGGGCCTGCGAACGCTTTCATACCGGCGTACGAGCGTTTCGTCGGTTGCGTCCAGAAATATCACTCGAACTGTCGCGCTGTGTCGGAGTTCATTCACGGTTTCTTGAATGTCTGCAAAGAGATCGCGACCGCGAACGTCAACAACTGCGGCAATGCGAGGAAGTGCGCCTCCGGAGCGGTCGGCCATGTCGGCCAAAGTTTTCACCATCGACAGAGGGAGATTGTCGACAACGTACCACCCGAGATCTTCTAAGGAGTTCGCAACCGTGCTTCGACCTGCGCCCGACATTCCGGTGACGATCAAGATTTCTTGCCCGTTGAGCGCGTCATTCATCGTCTACCCCCTCTCAATCGACGTTGGATTCCGCACCCTCAAGCTTAGCGTTAGCGGATTTGGCTTCGGTTCCCGATACGTGCTTGACGATGTGTTCCGCCATGCGTGAGCCGATGCCCGGTAACGCTGCGAGCTCGTCAAGGGTGGCAGATCGCAAACGAGTGGCCGATCCGAAATGGCGAAGCAACTGCTGCACGCGTTTCGGCCCGAGCCCCGGCACCTCAGCAAGTTGAGAAGCGATCGCGGTGCTGCGCCGTTTTCGCTGAAACGTGATTGCGAACCGATGCGCCTCATCGCGGATACGTTGTACGAGGAACAGCGCCTCACTTGCGCGAGGAAGAATGACCGGATAGGGGTCGCCCGGAAGCCAGATCTCTTCGAGCCTCTTTGCGATGCCGCACAGCGCCACGTCGGAAATGCCGGCCTCCCTGAGCGCCCGGTGCGCAGCCTTCACCTGTGGCTCACCTCCGTCGACGATAAGCAGATGCGGTCTCGCACGATATGCGCCGGTGGGGAGCTCTCCAGACGCTGCCGCCTGATTCAACTGGGCGGCCCGTCTCGACACGACCTGGTGTATCGAATCCGTGTCGTCTCGGGTTTCTTCGATCCTGTACTTTCGATACTCGCTCTTCGCCGGCGTTCCATCCTCAAAGACGACGAGTGACGCGACCACCCCCGTTCCTTGAAGGTGCGAGACGTCGATGCATTCGATACGCAGGGGGGCGTCGCTCATACCGAGCGCCGACTGCAGCTCTGCGAGTGCGTCGGTGCGAGCAGTAATGTCTGCGGCACGCTTCATTTTGTACCGTACGAGGTTCTCAGAAGCATTGAGTCGTGCCCGCTCCATGAGCTGCGCCTTGTCTCCGCGCTCTGGCACGCGAATTCGCACCTGACCCTTTCGGGGCCGACGCCTCGAAAGGGTCTGCTCGAGACCGGGAGTCTCGTCGGGCTGGATTGACACCAGAATCTCTGGAGGCGGCTCGCGCTCGCCCTCGTACGCGGTTTGCAGTACTTGCTCAAGGAGCCTCCCCGGGGAGTCATCGAGCTCTACGTCTACAATCCAGCTGCGTTCACCACGCACCCTTCCGCCCCTGATGATGAACTGATGTACCGCAGCAGAGAGCTCGTCTGAGCGCAGCCCGAATACGTCTAGGTCGACATCATGACCGAGAACGATGGCATTTTTCTCCATAACGTGTTCCACCGCTGAGACCTGGTCACGAAGCTTTGCAGCATCTTCGTACCGTTGTTCCGCAGCCGCCGTGCGCATTTCGCGCTGAAGCTTGCGAAACTGTGTCTGGTAGTTTCCGCCGAGAAATGACACGAGCTCACTCACGCGTGCGCGGTGCTCTTCTAGGGTGATTGATTGTGAGCATGGTCCACCACACTGACCAATCTGACTCGCGAGGCACGGCCTTCCTGAGAGCATTGCTCGTCGGTAGTCCGCGTCATTGCACGTGCGGATCGGGAAGGCTTGCTGCAGTAACGCGGCGGTCTCACGAATGGCCCACACCTTAGGAAACGGACCAAAGTATTTCGCCCGCTTGATCTTCTCATTGCGGGTGATGATGAGGCGGGGTGCCTCCTCCCCGAGCGTGACCGCGAGATACGGGTAGGACTTGTCATCTTTGAACTGAACATTGAATGGCGGCTTGAACTGAGTGATCCACGTGTGTTCGAGTACGAGCGATTCAGTGTCACTCGCCACCACTGTCCAGTCGACCTGAGATGCGAGAGAGAGCATGCGCTGCGTTCTTGGCAGGAGCGAACGCAGCGGCTGAAAGTAATTTGAGAGCCTGGCCCTGAGGTTCTTCGCTTTACCGATGTAGAGCACGCGACCTTGAGGATCGGAGAACCGGTACACCCCGGGGCTCGTTGGTATCTCACCTGAGGCGGGTTTGAACGCGTCGCGGCGATCGCGACTTCGCCAATCAATCTGCTCCACGGTCACGCAGACGCCTTTGCTCTACGGTCCTTTCCGAGCACTTCTGCGAGGAACTGTCCTGTGTAGCTTTCCTCATGCTTTGCGATTTGCTCTGGCGTTCCGGTTGCGAGCACAGTGCCTCCCCCGGATCCACCCTCTGGGCCAAGATCGATGACCCAATCTGCGCTGCGTATGACGTCGAGGTTGTGTTCGATGGTGATCACGGTGTTGCCCTTGTCGACGAGACCGTTCAGCACGAGCAGGAGCTTGCGGACATCCTCGAAGTGCAGGCCTGTCGTGGGCTCATCAAGCACGTAGATGCTTCGACCATTCGAACGCTTCTGCAATTCGGTGGCGAGCTTCACACGCTGAGCTTCGCCGCCGGAGAGCGTAGTCGCACTCTGGCCGAGCCGAACATAACCGAGCCCTACGTCGACGAGCGTTTTCATGTACCGGTGGATCGAGGAAATCGGCGCGAAGAACTCTTCGGCTTCTGCGATCGGCATTTCGAGGACCTCTGAGATGTTCTTGCCCTTATACCTCACCTGAAGGGTCTCTCGGTTGTACCGCTTGCCCTCGCACACCTCACAGGCGACGTAGACATCTGGGAGAAAGTTCATCTCGATCTTCAACGTGCCATCGCCAGAGCAGGCTTCACAGCGGCCGCCTTTGACGTTGAAGCTGAATCTGCCGGGAAGGTAACCTCGCGTTTTCGCCTCTGGAGTCTCCGCGAACAGGTTGCGGATCTTGTCAAACACGCCGGTATAGGTGGCGGGATTCGACCGAGGTGTACGCCCGATCGGAGCCTGATCCACGTGCACGACCTTGTCGAGGTGTTCGAGCCCTGTTATTCGAGTGTGTTTGCCAGGCACCAATCGTGCGCCGTTGAGCTGGTTGGCCATGACTCGGTACAGAATGTCGTTCACGAGGGTAGATTTCCCGCTTCCGGAGACCCCGGTCACCGCGGTCATCACGCCGAGAGGAAACGTCACATCGACATTCTTCAGGTTGTTTGAGCGAGCCCCCACGACCGTGACTTCTCGTTGCTTGTCTCGCTTGCGGCGCTTGCGCGGAGTGTCGATCGAGCGGCGGCCGGTGAGGTAGTCGCCGGTAATCGAATCAGGGCGAGAAAGGAGGCCCCGCAGTTCGCCTGAGTGGACAACTGTGCCGCCTTCTACGCCTGCCCCTGGTCCGATGTCTACAATCCAGTCAGCGGCCTCGATTGTTTCCTCGTCGTGCTCTACCACGATGAGGGTGTTCCCGAGATCTCTGAGCTTGATGAGCGTTTCGATCAGCCTGCGATTGTCGCGCTGGTGGAGACCGATCGAGGGCTCGTCAAGCACGTACAGCACGCCCGTGAGCCCCGAACCGATCTGTGTGGCGAGGCGGATCCGCTGCGCCTCACCCCCCGAGAGTGTTCCGGCCGCCCGCGCGAGGGTCAAGTACCCGAGTCCCACTTCGATGAGGAAGTCGAAACGCAAGCGGATTTCTCGAAGAACCTGAGCGGCGATCTTTGCTTCGCGTTCTGTAAGCGTGACATCGTCGAAGAAGCGCTTCGCGTCGGTGAGACTGAATTCGCCGACATCTGCGATCGACTCGCTGTTTACGGTAACCGCGAGCACCTCGGGTTTGAGCCGCTGACCGTTGCACGCGTGACACGGCACTTCTCGGAGAAACTCTGCCCAGCGATCCCGCTTGTTATCGCTTTCTGCTTCAGCGTACTGGCGTTCGATGAACGGGATGACACCCTCGAAACCGCTCGAGTACTTTACTTCGCGGCCGAACCTGTTTCGCCACCGCACGTTCACTTTGAAGTTGTTGCCGTGCAGCACTGCCTCTTGGACTTCTGGGTTCAGTTGCTCCCACGGGGTGCTGAGCGAAAAGTCGAGATCGTTTGAGAGTCCGATCAGGAGCTTTTCGTAGTATTGATAGAGGCTCTTGCCCTGGCTTGTCCAAGGAACAATGACGCCCTCGGCAATTGAAAGCACGGGATCCCCGAGTACGAGATCCTCATCCACCGACATGCTGGTTCCAAGCCCGGAGCAGGTAGGGCAGGCACCGAACGGTGCATTGAAGGAGAAGGTTCGCGGTTCGATCTCCGTGAGCTGCACCGGGTGTTGGTTTGGGCAGGACAGGTTCTCTGAGAACGTTTGCGTTCGATCGGCTGCTTGCTCATCCGCGTCTACGTAATCAATCATGACCGTGCCGCTAGTGAGCTTGAGCGCCGTTTCGAGCGAATCCGTGAGTCGGCCCAAACCGTCGGGCGAGGCGACCAGGCGATCCACAACAACCGAGATGTCGTGCTTGACCTGCTTTTTCAGCTTCGGTGGATCGCTGAGTTGAATGAGTTCGCCATCGACGATCGCACGAGAGTACCCGCTCGCCGCAAGGTCTTGGAAAAGATCTACGAACTCGCCTTTCTTCTTGCTGACGACAGGTGCGAGGACTTGATACCTTGTTCGCTCAGGCAGTGTCATCAGGCGGTCTGCGATCTGCTGGACAGTTTGCGACTCAATGCGTTCGCCGCACACAGCACAGTGCGGAATTCCCACGCGAGCCCAGAGCAAGCGCATGTAATCGTAGATCTCTGTGATCGTTCCGACGGTAGAACGCGGGTTGCGGTTCGTTGACTTCTGGTCGATCGACACGGCCGGGCTCAGGCCCTCGATGAAGTCGACATCCGGACGATCGACCTGGCCGAGAAACTGGCGGGCATATGCGCTCAAGGACTCG
>JBEBUJ010000113.1:0-5677 GCA_040393365.1 Leucobacter denitrificans | reverse complement strand
TCAGAGGATCTCGCATGACCCCCCAAATCAACGCTGGTACATCCGTCGATACAACGCGCATTGACTCTGTCGCTTCGCGCCAACGCGCGGTGCTTGGTCTGACCGCCCAGCCGACACTCGACAGCTGGCAAGAGGCACCCGACAATCGATGGGTGTTCAGGCATATCGAAGAGCACATTCCGTCGGCATTGATTTCAGCGACTCCGAAGCCCCAAACTGAGGCGAAGCTCGGCGAGCTTGCGGCGGTTTCGAACTTGCAGGCGCGGCTGGACGCCAGTTGCACGGATGCGCTGCTCGTCGAGCGTGGCGGACAGGTGGTCGGGGAGTGGTACGCCGAAGGGTTTGGAGCTTTCCAAAGTCACCTGCTCATGAGCGTGTCTAAGTCTCTCTGCGGCATCGTTGTCGGCACCCTCATCGATGATGGATTGCTCGATCCACATGCGACGGCCGACGATTATGTTACCGCACTCGCTGGTTCGGCGTTCGGTGACGCGACCGTGCAGCAACTGCTCGACATGACCGTCTCAGTGAACTACAGCGAGGAATACACTGACACCGCAGCCGAGGTTCAGGCGCATGATCGGGCTGCGGGCTGGCGTGAGCCGCTGACCGGGGACCCGGCGAACACCTTCGAATTCCTCACGCAACTGACCAGATCTGGCGACCACGGCGAGAGCTTTCAATACTGCTCAGCGGTCACCGACACCCTCGGGTGGATTATCGAGTCCGTGACCGGCGAGCGCTACGCTGAGGTGCTCTCCGAGCGGCTGTGGTCGAAACTCGGAGCGGCCTCGGACGCGCGCGTGACCGTTGATCGCGGCGGATGCTCAATCGCAAATGGGGGTGTCTCGTGTACCGCACGCGATCTCGCACGAGTGGGGAGGCTCATGCTGGGAGGCGGATCGATCGACGGGCAGCGTGTTGTCTCTCCCGAGTGGATCGCGCAAACGCTCGCGGGTGGAAACCCTTCGCATGCCGAATTCAGCCCCACGCGCGAGGTGTTTCCTGGACTGTCGTACCGCAATCAATGGTGGTCAACCGGCAACGAGCGCGGAAATGTGTACGGTGTTGGCATCCACGGGCAGTACCTCTGGCTCGATCCGCTCACCGATACGGTCATTGTGAAGTTCTCGACGCTGCCGGCACCTGTGAGTCTTTCTGACACGCGTGACGCCACCGCACTCTTTGCCGACATCATCGCGGCGGGTGCCTGACCGCGCCAGTACCGCACTCTACTTCGTGAGCAGTTCACGCACGCGAGGGATGACCTCGCGACCGTAGAGCTCAATGCTTGACATGAGAAGCTCGTGCGGCATCGTGCCGTTGGCGTACTTCAGGTCGAAGCGATCTGCACCGAGCGTCTGTACGGTCTTGGCAATCTTCTGCGCGACCGTCTCTGGAGACCCTGTGAAGAGCGCACCCTGCTCAACCTCTGCCTCAAACTGCTCGCGCGTGGGGTCGGGCCAACCGCGCTCACGACCGATGCGAATGCGGTTTGCCTGGAAGTGCTCCCACAGCTCGTCGCGGGCCTGCTCGTCGGTTTTTGCGACGTGTCCCGGCGAGTGCACGCCGAGCGGCATCGGATCGCGACCCAGCTCCTGCTGAGCGCTGCGGTAGAGGTCAGCAAAGGGGAGGAACCTGGCTGGGTCCCCACCGATGATCGCAAGCATCATCGGGATCCCCATCTGAACTGTGCGGAGGACGGACTGCGGGCTGCCGCCGACACCGATCCACGCGGGAAGTCCGCCCTCGTGCTCGGTCTTCGGGTACACCTCTTGACCTACGAGTGCACTGCGGTGCTTGCCCGACCAAGTCACGGGGCCCTCGCTGCGCAGCTTCGAAAAGAGGTCGAGCCTTTCTGCGAATAGGGTGTCGTAGTCGCTGAGCTCGTAGCCGAAGAGCGGGAACGACTCGGTGAATGATCCACGACCGAGGATCACCTCTGCGCGACCGCCACTCACCCCGTCGAGCGTGGCGAAGCGCTCGTAGACCCGAACCGGGTCGTCGCTCGAAAGCACGGTGACGCCGGTGCCGAGGAGGATCCGTTCGGTCTTCCCCGCGATTGCTGCGAGCACGATCTCGGGCGATGAGATGGCGAAGTCGTCGCGGTGGTGCTCGCCGAGCGTGATCGCATCAACGCCGAGGGAGTCTGCGAAAGCCGCCTGTTCTACGACATCTCTGAGTACCTGCGCCTGATGAATCGGTGTGCCGTCTTGATCGACCGTGACATCGCCGAACGAGTCGAGGCCGAGAATGAGCTGGTCGGCCGCCCCGCCCGCCACGACCTGGGGTTTCTTTGAAGTTTGCATGCTGGGTGCAACGCTCGTTCGGCTGGGATATTCCATGCGTGTGCATGTTTAACCGAACAGAAGAATCCGAGTGGAAGTTTGCCCCTAAGGCCGGTGGCTTGGAGGCAAACTTCCACTCGGATTTCGGGGAGCGGGGCTACCCGTCGCGGAGCACCGCAGATCCCGCCGAAACGCTCACCTCGATGCGGTGCGATGACCGGCTCGAAGTGTCGAGCCGATTATCGAGAGATCCGGCGGACACATCGGAGCGCACGTCGTAGACATCTGCCGGAACCGTGAGCTCGAGTTTGCCGGCACTCACATCGACCGAGACTTCGTCGGGGGTGCGCCCCGTGAGTTCGGCAATGAGCTGGCCCGCCGCTATCTCAAGGTCCGCTGTGCGGGCACCTTCGACGTTCAAGATTGCGCGGCCCGCAGAGACCGAGGTGTCGAGGGAATTCGCCGATCCATCGAACTCAAGTGCACCCGCCGCGACCTCGATCGCGAGATCGTTCCAGCTACCGCTGGCGTTCAGCGTTCCTGCGTTGAGCTGCAGTTCGGCATCAAGCTTGCCCGAATCAAGCTCGTTCGGGAGCGTGAGCGTGACCTGCTGCTCGCCCATATTGCACCATCCGATGCAGAAGTCGAAGAATCCGCGCTTCGAGTCGATCACAAGGTCACCGTCTTCAACGCTCATCTCCCAGCGGTACGTGCTGTTGCCTGAAACGTCGAGCTGCGCCTCTGAAACGTCGGCGAAGACGAGCTCAAAGTCAGCGGCGTTCGACTCGACCTCGATGCCCGTAATCCCGCTGACGTCGAGCGACTGTGTGCCGCCCGAATTACTGGCGTTCATGCTGCCGAAGGTCGCCACGGCAGCGGTCGCACCGACTCCGAGGAGCACGACCCCGCCGACGACCGAAGCCACGATCGCGATAGTTCGCGAAGACTGTTTGAAAGAGTTCATGATGGTGATCCAATCTGTGGGGCGGGCGCCTACTGCGCTGATCCGCCGGAGTTTTCGAGGTGAGCGAGGGCCGCGAGCACCCGCCGGTTGCCTGATTCGTCTTGTTCGAGCTCGAGCTTCTGAAAGATCGAGGTGATGTGCTTCTCTACGGTCGCGAGCGACAGAAACAGTTGCTGTGCGATCGCGTGGTTTGAGAGGCCCTCGGCGATGCTCGCGAGCACGGTTCGCTCGCGGTCTGAGAGGCGCTGCATGCGCTCATCTTGGCGTCTGCGGGTGAGGAGCTGCGAGACAACCTCAGGATCGAGCACCGTTCCCCCGGCTCCCACGCGCTCGAGCGCATCGACAAAATCTGAGACGTCGGCAACGCGGTCTTTTAAGAGGTATCCGATGCCGCCGGTGCTCGAACCGCCGCCCGTGCCGATGAGCTCGCTCGCGTACTGCTCTTCCACATACTGTGAAAGCACCAAGATCGGCAGTGAGGGGTGAATGCGCCGTAGTTCGAGCGCTCCACGAATCCCCTCATCGGTGAACGACGGTGGTAGCCGCACATCAAGAATGCAGAGCTCGGGGTTTTTCTCGGCGACAGTCTCGGTGAGCGTGTGGGCGTCGGAAAGTGCCGCGACCACTTCGTGCCCTGAGTGTTCGAGCAGTCGCACGAGTCCCTCGCGAAGCAGCACCGAATCTTCACAGATCAGAATGCGCATGGCACGCTCACCTCCACGGCGGTCGGGCCCCCGGTGGGGCTGTCGATGTGAATGGTGCCGCCGGCCGCGCGCACCCGGTTTGTGATGCCGTCGAGGCCGCCGCCCGGCTGCAGTTCAGCGCCGCCGATGCCGTCGTCTTCTACGCGTGCCCAGAGCACTTGCGCGCCCGGTGCCTCGGCATTCGCGGTGGATCGTACCCGAACCGTCACTCGCACCGAGTTTGCGCGGGAGTGCTTAGCGGCATTCGTGAGGCACTCGGCGATCACGAAGTACACGGCGGACTCCGCTGCGCGGGCTACGCGACCGCCTGGGCCAGCGCCATCCATGCGCACGTCGAGCGTGACGGGAATGTGAGAGCGCCCAGCGAGCGCCGAGAGTGCTGCGTCGAGTCCGCGATCGTCGAGCACCGAAGCGTGGATGCCGCGGGCGAGCTGCCTGAGCTCTGTGATCGCGGCCTTCGTTGAAGTGTGTGCCTCTGCGAGCAAGGCTTTCGCGCCCTCTGGGTCGGAATCGATCTTCTGCTGCGCGAGTCCCAAGGTCATGCCGACCGACACAAGTCTCGGCTGTACGCCGTCGTGCAAGTCGCGCTCGATACGGGTGCGCTCCACGTCTGCGGCACGAACCGCGCCCTCGCGCTGGTGAGTCGCCTGCTGGGCCTCTGCTGCGAGCTTCTCCTCGCGCGCTTGCGCCCCGATGAGCGCGACACTCAGCGTTCGGTGCAACAGAATGAGACCGAAGACTGCGGCCGCGGTGACGAACACGCCGAGTACGCCGAGCAGTCGCCCCTGCGTCGCTGACACGTCTTGGAGGAGGAACATCCATCTGAACACTCCAGTGCCGAGTGCAGCTGGATTCACGACCATGCCGATCGACCAGATGAGCCCCTGGACGAGTGGAATAACCAGCGCACCGAGCGTTGCCGAAATCGCGAAGTTCGCGAGCGCACCCCACATGCGGCCGTCTTTGAGCTGGCGGCCGAGTGAGCGGATCCACCCCCCGAACGAAGAGTGTGTTCGCCGCGCGAACGTGGGTGGAGTGACGTCGAGGTCATAGAGACCGCCAACGCGCGCCGTCTCAAACCAGGCGAGGCCGAACATCGCGTAGATGAGTCCGACGAGTACGACGAGGCCAATGCCGAGCACGAACACGAGTCCGATGCCGGTCGCGAGCAGGCTAAAGAATGTCGCGATCACTGCCCAACCGGCGGTGCCGAGAAGAATGAGGTGCAGGAGCGTTTGCGCAATGCGTAGCGGATGGCTCGCTGGCTGCGCTCCCTGAGGATCCTGAGAATTGGTCATGTACCCAAGGTACGGCTCCGGTGGTCGCTGCGACACCGTGACAACCCCCGATGCGGGTGAGGGTTTTCCCTACCCTGCGCCCTGTTGATTGCCGCACAGTCCCAGGTCATGCGTTGTCCACAGGTTGGCTTTTGAAGTCGAAACGGCCGAATTATCCACAACTTGGTGACTTCCTGGCTTTGGAGCATCGTGATTGGGTTAGCGTCACTGGTGTCAACGAACTGAAGCTGCGAAAATGCGGAGTGTGACCTTGGAAACCATCATGACCATCTTTGGTCCGATCATCACCTTTGTGGCGATGGTTGGCGGCATGATCGCGCTCTATTTCAGCTTGCGCCGACCGATCGAAAATCTCGACGATAAATTTGAGAAGAGGTTCGATCAGGTTGACGCGAGGTTCGATCAGGTTGACGCGAGGTTCGA
>JBEBUJ010000112.1:0-5835 GCA_040393365.1 Leucobacter denitrificans | reverse complement strand
ACGGCATCGTGGGTGACGTGAAAGACCGCTGGTGCCTCATGGTCGATGACATGATCGACACTGGTGGCACCATCACCAAGGCAGCCGGTGCGCTGAAGGCCGCTGGCGCGCGCGGGGTGACGATTGCCGCGACGCACGCCATCTTCTCTGGGAAGGCGTCAGAGTACCTGTCGCAGGAGTTCATTGACCAGGTCGTCGTCACAGACACATTGCCGGTGCCCCCGGAGAAACGTTTTGAGAAGCTCACCGTACTCCCAATTGCGCCGCTTCTCGCGAAGGCGATCCACGAGGTCTTTGAGGACGGCTCTGTGACCAGCATGTTTGAGGGCGCGGCCTAGCACGAAACGCAGCGCGTTTCGGGGTCGGTCGCGGTGCCGCTACTGCGGCAGGCCGACGGAGCGAAGCGCGCGGTGGCGGCCTAGCACGAAACGCAGCGCGTTTCGGGGTCGGGCGCGGTGCCGCTACTGCGGCAGGCCGACGGAGCGAAGCGCGCGGTGGCGGCCTAGCACGAAACGCAGCGCGTTTCGGGGTCGGGCGCGGTGCCGCTACTGCGGCAGACCGACGGAGCGCAGCGCGCGGTGGCGGCGAAAGTTAGTGTAAAGTAAGTAGCTGTACTTCGGCGAGGGGCGTGTGAGCGCCCGTTATCGACGCGGAACGACCTGCCTTTGGGCATCGCTGCGTCGCACGTACAGGTGCGAGAAACCATTCTGACGGCTTCGGCCGCGAGACACGGGGCGAGAGCCCACAAGGAGACATGATGAGCGAGAATAACAAGCTCCAGGCAGTCGTTCGCGAGAACTTCGGCAAGGGCGCGGCCCGCAAGCTTCGCGCTGTAGGCCAGACCCCCGCGGTCGTTTACGGTCACGGCAACGACCCCAAGCACATTGCGGTTGAGACCCACCCGCTGAGCCTCATTGTTCGTCACGCGAACGCGCTCATCGAGATCGACCTCGAGGGTAAGAAAGAGCTCGTGCTGGTGAAGGACGTACAGAGGGATCCGGTACGCCAGATCATCGAGCACGTTGACCTCATCATCATCAAGAAGGGCGAGACCGTTGAGGTCGAGGTTCCGATCGTTATCGTCGGCGAGCCATTCTCGGGCACGAACGCGCTTCAGGAGCTCAACACCCTGCGCCTCAGCGTTCCCGCGACGAACATTCCCGAGCACATCGAGGTCAGTGTCGAGGGCCTCGAGGCTGGCACTCACATTCTTGCGGGCGACTTGAAGCTCGCGAGCGACGAGACACTTCTCGACACACCTGATCACCTCGTGGTGCAGGTCGTGCTCCCGCGCGGCGCTGACGAAGGTGAAGAGGGCGAAGAGGCAAGCGAGGCAGCAGCAGAGCCCGCAGCCGAGTAGTACGTATTCTTTCGAAACCCGTCGGGTGTGTGATCACCCGACGGGTTTCGTGTTTCCTTCAGCCCTGACGAATAGGCTGGAGATGTGTTTTGGCGAAGATCAAAGAAGGACGAAGACAACGTGGCGAGTGATAGCTGGTTGATTGTCGGTCTCGGAAATCCGGGACCGAAATACGAGACAACCAGGCACAACGTGGGGCAGATGGCACTCGACGTGCTCGCCGACAGAATGAACGCCAAGTTCTCTCCGCACAAAACCAATTCACGTGTCGCCGAGGGGCGGCTCGCACCAGGCGGGCCAAAGCTCATCCTTGCGAAGTCGAACGGGTATATGAACACTTCAGGGGGGCCAGTGTCGGCACTCGCGAAGTACTTTGGTGTGACCCCAGACCGTATCATCGTGCTGCACGATGAGCTTGATCTTCCGTTTGACTCACTGAAACTCAAGGTCGGAGGAGGTCACGGCGGACATAACGGACTCCGAGATATCGCGAAAGCACTTGCCACGCCAGACTTCTTTCGGGTGCGGATCGGGATCGGACGACCGCCGGGTCAGCAGGATGCTGCAGATTTTGTATTGAGACCTTTTGCATCAAGCGAGCGTGACGCGCTTGCCGTGCTGCTTGAGGATGCAGCCGATGCGAGCGAATTGCTCGTCGCAGAGGGTCTCGTGGCGGCACAGCAGCGGTTTCACGGAGCATCCCGATGAGTCTCAGCGGGCTAGAACGCCTCCTCGAAACGGCACCGTCGTTTGCGCGCGCGCTTGATGCCGCGGGTGAGGACGCGGAATTCTCTGTAGCGGATGGTCTGCGGGCCCCGCTCGTTGCGGGCCTCATACGCAGGCGCCGAGCTGCGGGCGACCGTGGCGCAACGCTTATCATTGCGGCAACGAGTCGCGAAGCAGATGCGATCCGCCAGTCAATCGCGTCAATCATGCCCGACGCGATCACCACTGAGTTCCCCGCATGGGAGACACTGCCGCACGAGAGGCTGAGCCCGAGCGCTGAAACGGTGGGTCGACGCGCACAGGCTCTCCGCGCGCTTCGCGACTACGGTTCAGACGAGTCGGTAGCTGCGGAGCGTCCGTTTGTGATGGTCGCATCGGTGCGAGCGGCGCTGCAACCAGTATCTCCGCATGCGGCGCATGCCACTCCGGTAGTTCTGAAGGCCGGGGAAAACGTGGTGATGAACTCGGGCGATGTCGGGCTTGAAGCGCTCGCTCGTACACTCGTTGAATTTGCCTACACACGTGTTGACATGGTGACGAGGCGCGGCGAGTTCGCTGTTCGCGGCGGTATTCTTGACGTGTTTCCCCCGACCGCCGAGCAGGCTGTGCGAGTAGATTTCTTTGGTGATGAGGTGGATCTCATCAAGCGGTTCGCGGTCTCAGATCAGCGAAGCGCGGGCGATCCACTCGACTCACTCGAGCTCTGGCCAGCGCGGGAACTCCTGCTCACTCAAGAGGTGCGAGAGAAAGCTGCGGAGCTGCTCCCCAAATTCCCGGCGCTCTCGAGCATGCTCGAACGTATGAGTGCTGGCATCGCCGTCGAGGGGATGGAGAGCCTGCTGCCCCAGCTTGTGCCGGGGCTTTCGCCGCTCACGATGCTCTTGCCCGACGGAGGAGCAGTGCTCGTTGTCTCGCCTGAGCGCGTGGCAGGACGTGCCGTGAGCCTCGCCGAAACGAACCGAGAGTTCCGTGAAGCGGCATGGTACGCGGCGACCGCGGGCGCGGATTCTCCCGTACCCACTGATGACGGCGGCATGCTCACGATGAACGAGTTGCGCCGTGCTGCGGCGGGCAGGCCCTGGTGGAGTGTCACCGGGTTTGTGCGCGACGCGGACGACGACGATGCAGTGGACATGGGGGATCTCGGCGATTCGACGATCACCGTGCAGGGTGGCGCCGCTCGTCGTGCCGGGAGCGGTGCGGAGCCGACGGCCCAGGCGATCCAGCATCTGAGTCTGCGGCTGAGCGAAGGCTGGCGCGCAATCGTCGCCGCGCAGGGAATCGGACTCGTCGAACGAGCGCGTGACCTGCTTGCTGAAGCTGGCGCTGCGGCCCGAATGGTCGATGAGCTGCCGGCGGATCTTGAAACCGGCGTGATTTACCTCGTCACCGGAACCGCCTGGCAGGGCTTCGAGAGCGACGAAGCGAAGCTGTTGCTTGAGACCGAGGTCGAGTTCTTCGGGCGTGCGGTCACCTCGCAAGCGGCGAGAGGGCAGAAGCTTGCGAGACGGCGCGGCAAGAATGTTGTGGATCCGCTGAAGCTCGTCGCGGGTGACTATGTCGTGCACGAAACTCACGGAATTGGTCGATTCGTTGAGTTGACCCAGCGCATGGTTCCGACGGGCGCTGGCCTTCGCGCCGAGAAGGCGCTGCGCGAGTACCTCGTGCTCGAGTATGCGTCAACGAAGCGCGGCATGCCGCGGGACAAGCTGTATGTTCCGACCGATCAGCTTGATCAGCTCTCGCGTTACGTGGGGGGCGAAGCGCCAGCGCTCTCGAAGATGGGCGGAAGCGACTGGGAAGGCGCGAAGAAGAAGGCGCGCAAGGCCGTGCGCGACATCGCGGTTGAACTGGTGAAGCTCTACTCCGAGCGCATGGCATCGCCGGGGTATGGATTCTCAGAGGATACGCCGTGGCAGCGGGAGCTCGAAGAGGCGTTCCCGTACGCAGAGACGCTCGATCAGCTCACCACGATCGACGAGGTGAAGCGCGACATGGAGCGTCCCGTGCCGATGGATCGACTGCTCGCGGGAGACGTCGGATTCGGCAAGACGGAGGTAGCAATTCGCGCAGCGTTCAAGGCGGTGCAAGACGGCAAACAGGTCGCGATGCTCGTTCCGACCACCCTGCTCGTGAATCAGCACATCGAGACCTTCCAGAATAGGTTCGCCGGGTTCCCGGTGCAGCTGCGCCCGCTCAGCCGGTTCCAGACTGAGAAAGAGTCGAAAGAGACGATCGAGGGGCTCGCTGCGGGCACGGTCGATGTCGTCATCGGCACGCACCGGCTGCTCGCCGAGAGCGTGATCTACAAGGATCTCGGGCTGCTCATCATCGACGAGGAGCAGCGGTTCGGTGTCGAGCACAAGGACGCGCTCAAGAAACTCAAAGCGGGTGTCGACATCCTCGCGATGAGCGCGACGCCGATCCCGCGAACCCTCGAAATGGCGGTCACCGGAATCCGCGAGATGTCGACGCTCGCAACCCCGCCTGAAGACCGGCACCCGATCCTCACGTTTGTCGGCCCTCGCAGCGATAAGCAGATTACTGCCGCGATCCGCCGCGAGTTGCTGCGCGAGGGGCAAGTGTTCTTCGTGCACAATCGCGTGAGTTCGATTCAGCGCATCGCGTCGCATATCTCAGAGCTTGTGCCCGAAGCGCGCGTTGCGGTGGCGCACGGCAGGCTCTCTGAATCTCAGCTTGAGCAGGTGGTGCAAGACTTCTGGGAGCGCAAATACGACGTGCTCGTTTCGACCACCATCATCGAGACGGGTCTCGATATTGCGAACGCCAATACCATCATCATTGACCAGGCGGATAAGTACGGGCTGAGTCAATTGCACCAGCTTCGTGGCCGCGTGGGGCGAAGTCGCGAGCGGGCGTACGCCTACTTCCTCTATGACCCGGATAAGCCGCTTACCGAGCACGCGAACGAGCGTCTCGAGACACTCGCGGCAAACAACGAGCTCGGCGCGGGCATGCAGGTCGCGCTGAAAGACCTTGAGCTGCGTGGCGCCGGTAACTTGCTTGGCGGCGAGCAGTCCGGGCACATTGCGGGCGTCGGCTTCGACCTCTACTTGCGCATGATCGGCGAGGCCGTGAACACCTTCAAGGGTGTCGAGTCAGCCGTGAATACCGAACTGATTCTTGAGTTGCCGGTCGATGCTCGTATCCCTGAGGAGTACGTGGAGAGCGAGCGGCTGCGCCTTGAGGCCTACCAGAAGTTCTCGGCGGCCTCGCACCCTCAGGCACCCGAAGAGAACGTCTCGCTCGTGCTTGAAGAGCTCACCGACCGTTATGGCAAGCCGCCGGAGGAAGTGCAGCGGCTCGCGGCAGTCTCGTCGCTCAGGCGGAGGGCCGCGAAGCTCGGTCTCTCGAAGCTCATCGCGGCGGGGCCGATGCTTCGGATCGAGCCGGTGCAACTGCTCGATTCGCGGCGCATGCGCATGAACCGCATGTACCCGGGGGCGAAGTATCAGGAGTCGACGAAGGTGCTGCAGGTGCCGCTCCCAGGAGGCACCGCAACCGCACGTAGCCCGCTTGCGGGTGTCGGGCAGCGATCCACCCCCGACGATGGCGACATTGTCGCGTGGGCCTCGCAGGTGGTCGCGAACCTCCTCGAGCCCGAGGCGCCGCCTGCGGTGGCTACATCTGCAACCGAGTGAGCGCAAGTTCCCCTTCCCCATCGAGTGAGCGCAAGTTCACCCAATTCAGCCCAAAAATGGGTACGATCGCGCAAAAAGGCCCAGTGG
>JBEBUJ010000111.1:0-5847 GCA_040393365.1 Leucobacter denitrificans | reverse complement strand
ATTTAGGTTCCAGTGTCTTCGGACGTGGGGGTTCAAGTCCCCCCTCGCGCACGAGAATGAGCGATATTGTAACCCCGGATTTAAGAGGCTCATTCCATTCGAGAGTGTAGACCGGGTCCTCGCAGAAGCTCAGGTGCGACCTTGGGGCGTACATTGATTCGAGAACCTCAGCTGTCGTGCCGGTGTTCCCAGTATCTTGGCTTGCGACGGTTGTGCTCGTAGGCCAGGGAGGGCTCCGATGTTTATGTCCATAGTCGTAGCGGCTGGCGCGCTCCCGCTCCGCCCGTCGTGCCTCTTCGCGGACAGCTTCAGCAGCGCGGGTCGGCGCGGTCGCGGTGTTCATCCAGAAAGCAACGGTGTGCGGTTCCAGCCCGGGACAAGCGAGTGCTCACCGCTAGGCGAGTTGCATCGTAGTAATGCAGGTCTTCGCGGTTGGACCAGCGGTAGAGATTGCTTCGCTAGCAATCAACCCGTTGTGCGCGATGGTGAGCGTGCCCTCAAGATTGCGAGGCAGCCAAAGGCCCGCGAAACCGTTGTCGTAGGTCTGCAGTGCCTCGTCGACGATCGTGTCCTCGGTGACCGAGTCGGTCACGCTGACTGTGATCTCCGCGTTCTGTAGTTCGCCAATGCACCCAGTGGGGCTGTGGTTATAGCATTCGTGGGTTTGCGTGGCGTAGGGCGCGACAGAGATGTAGATCAGATCGTCGGGCATCGGTATCTCGAATGTGTGCTCGTGCTGGTCGCTGAGAATCAGCGCCTCAGCGGTAATCGATGAGGTGAACGCCTCGGATCGTTCGGCGAGCGGTGTGCGGTCGAGCAGGTCGACAAGTTCTCTCACGTCGAGCCCGTCGAGGCCGTGTTCGGCCAGAAACTCGTCGCTTGAGATGTTAGTGCCTGCGTCAGTCGGAATAGGAACAGCGCTCGCGCAACCGGTGAGGAACGCGGCACCGAGTGTGAGTGCAGCAATTGCGACAAGTGGCAAGCGGCGGATGCGCGGCATTTGCGGTGCAGACATAGGGACTCTCCTGGACGATCTCATGTGGTAATTAGGAGCGGACGAGCCGGTTTATGGCCTCGGTGGCTTCCTGAATTTTTGCCAGGGCCGCATCGTCGTTGAGTTTGGCGGCGTCGAGTACGCAGTGCTTGAGGTGATCCTCGAGGAGACCCGTGGCGACTCCTTGGATCGCGCGGGTGAGCGCACTGATCTGGGTGAGAATGTCGATGCAGTACTTCTCATCGTCGATCATCTTTGCGATGCCTCGCGCTTGCCCCTCAATGCGCTTCATTCGCTGCAGGTATTGGGTCTTGTCATCGATGTAGCCGTGGTGCTCTGCCGCGCTCGCGCTTGCGGTTGACATGGGAGTATCCTTACTGCTCGCGTTCCAGTGCGGAACGCGAGCTGGCTTCGGGGGTGAGGTCGATGCGGCGCAGCAACTGCGCATTGAGGGCGACGACCAGGGTGGACAGCGACATCAAGATGGCGCCGACTGACATCGGGAGCACGAAGCCCACCGGAGCCAGGATACCGGCCGCCAGTGGCACCGAAATGAGGTTATAACCGGCAGCCCACCAGAGGTTCTGCTTCATCTTGCGGTAGGCCGCGCGCGAGAGCTCGATGACCGATAGCACGCTGCGCGGGTCGGAGCTCGCGAGGATCACCCCAGCAGAGGCGATCGCCACGTCGGTGCCCGCGCCGATCGCAATACCAACGTCGGCCTGCGCGAGTGCGGGGGCGTCGTTGACGCCGTCGCCAACCATCGCAACCTTCTTTCCCTCCTGCTGCAACTCAGCTACCTTCGTCGCCTTATCCTCGGGACGCACGCTGGCGAAGACGCGTTCGATACCGAGTTCGCGCGCGACCTCTTCGGCGACAGCTTCGGCATCGCCAGTGATCATTACGACCTCAACACCGAACCCGTGCAGCGCATCAACAGCGTCGCGAGACTCGGGCCGGATCTCGTCGGCGAGCTTCAAACCGCCGATCATCTTGCCGTCTTGCAAGACGTGCAAGATAATCGCACCCTCCTCACGCCAGGCATCAGCAGTGCCGATCTCGGGCTGACCTGCCTCCTTGAGCAGGTGCGGCCCGCCGACGCGAACCTCATGGCCGTCGACGGTGGCGGTGACCCCGACCGCCGGGGAGGAGGAGAATCCGCTCGCGGGCTCGAGGGTGAGGCCGCGTTCCTTTGCGGAAGCGACGATCGCCTTCGCAAGCGGGTGCTCGCTGTCGCTCTCGGCGGCGGCAGCGAGTGCCAGCACCTGCTCGAGGCTGAGAGCACCCACAGGTTCAACGCCTGTGACAGTGGGCTCCCCCTTGGTCAGGGTGCCGGTCTTGTCGAACAACACTGCATCGACCTGTCGCATGGACTCGAGCGCCAGACGATCTTTGACGAGCACGCCGCCGCGCGCGGCACGCTCAGTCGCAATGGAGACGACTAGAGGGATCGCAAGCCCCAGTGCGTGGGGGCAGGCGATCACGAGCACGGTGATACTGCGCACCACGGCGGCATCAGGATTGCCGGTGAGCGTCCACACGATCGCAGTGACAATCGCGGCACAGAGCGCAAACCAGAAGAGCAGCGCCGCGGCGCGATCCGCAATGCGCTGGGCGCGGGACGAGGAGTTCTGCGCCTCGGCGACGAGCCGGTTGATGCCCGCCAAAGCAGTGTCATCGCCGATGGCGGTGATCTCGACTCGCAAGCCGGAGTCAGTCGCGACTGTGCCGGCGGTGACAACATCACCCTCACCACGGGTCACCGGCCTGGATTCACCGGTGATCATGGACTCGTCCATCGCCGCGCGGCCGTCGATGATGCGACCGTCGGCAGGCACACTGCCGCCCGGCCGTACGATCACGATATCTCCGACGGCGAGTTCTGCCGGGTCCACCTTCACAACTTCATCACCCTCGACGCGCTCGGCCTCGTCAGGCAGGAGTGCGGCAAGGGAGTCGAGAGCGGATGTGGTCTGGGCAAGGGACCGCATCTCGATCCAATGCCCGAGCAGCATGATGACGATCAGCAGCGCAAGCTCCCACCAGAACTCGAGCTCGTGATGCACGAGGCCCAACGTCGCCGACCAGGACGCGAAGAACGCAACCGTGATCGCGAGGGCGATCAGGAGCATCATTCCTGGCTTGCGGCTCTGGATCTCGCTCCACGCGCCGGCGAGGAACGGCCAACCGCCCCAGCCGTACATGACGGTGCCAAGCGCTGGGGCGATCCAGGCTGCCCAACCGGGTACATCGTAACCTAGCAGCATGCCGAACATCGGCGAAAAGAAGACGACAGGAATCGCAATGGCGAGGTTGATCCAGAACAGCCGCCGGAACTCACCGACATGGCCACCATGCCCCGCATGACCGTCATGACGGCCGTGCCCTGCAGGCGCGGCGTGCCCCTCGTGCTCGTTGGCGGGTTCTCTCACGCCCGAGTGCTCGTGGCGCGAATGGTTGTGTGGGTTCGGATCTGTCATGGTGTGCTCCTCGCTTGCCGAGTCAGGCCACGGCGCGCGATGTTCGAAACATGGGAGCGGTGCCCCATCAACACAACCTATACCCCCTAGGGGTACTAGTCAAGGGTGCGTTTCGGCACACCCATAACGAAAGTGGGAGCAGGACGCAATTGCGACTCCCACTCCCACTTCGAGCACTTAACCCCGGTACCGTTAGCCGATGTATACGGGCTCGCTCGGGCAACCAGCATGGAATGCGAGCGCTTCAAGCGCCAAACGACCAGCCACAAGCTGCGTACGCATGGACGTGTCGAGTGACGGTGCCGGCTCGGCAATATCAACACCGATGAGCCCGGCAGGTGAAATGCCACGCACGATCTCAAACGCCTCGCGGACCGTCATGCCGCCTGGGGTCGGCGCGCAGGTTCCCGGAGCAAAGGCAGCGTCGAGCGCGTCGACGTCGATTGTGAGATAGAAGCCGTCCTCGCCCACGCGCTCAAGAATCTGCTCGACTGCCCACAGCGTCCCATTGCGCCAGATATCCTCAAGCCAGATCACCCGAATGCCGTGGTCTCGGCAGTACTTGAGCTCAGTCTTCGGGTTCATCCACCCATTGATACCTACGAGCACGATCTTGCTCGGGTCATACCCGTTATCAACCGCACGCGTGATCGTGCAGCAATGGTTCAGCTTCTCCCCTCCGACGTCGGGGGCAGCGTCGAGATGTGTATCAAACTGCACCCAGCCCGGGTTTGTATTCGGCTTCCGCGCAGCATTGCCTACCGGAATGCTCACCGAATGGTCACCACCGAAGACGACAGGAATCGCACCAGCCTCGACAATCTCGGTGATATCGGCCTCAACTCGGCGGAACGTCTCGACCGTGTTGCCGAGCGCCACGTGGCAATCGCCACCATCGGCGAGCGGGAGGTGCTTGAAAAGGTCGAAGTCGTATGTTGCTTGGTAGTTCGTGTACTGCACCGAGGTCTCGCGGATCGCGCGCGGGCCATAGTTCGCTCCACTGCGACTAATCGTCGTCGCATCGAAGGGGAATCCATAGATGACCGCCTTGGCGCCAGACGCTCGGATCTCGTCACGATCAAGTTTTACCTGGGGCACCCCCATAAAGGTACCGCCGATACCGCCGTGCAGTAGACCGTTCCACATTGTCTCGTCGAACGACGAGCCTTCTTCATTTGCCATAATGTGATCCTTCCACAGTGAATGATGCCGAAACGTTTCAATATTCGTAGACAAACACGTGATTTTATCTGCCGAAACGCTTTGGCAAGCCTAACATCACCTGGCAGCCGAAGTCGAGAATGTTGCGAATTTCGCGCACACCAACCGACCGAGTAGACTTTGGCGATGCCGAATCGTTCTGTCAACCAGGTAACCGACTGGCCCCTCCTTCGCGCTCGTCACGCGTCAGATTCCCTCCCAGAACCTATCGAGGCCGCAGTCTCTGGTATTCGTAAGTACAACCGCTCACTGATATCCGAACACCTCGAGCGCCTCTCCCTGCCGATCGACACGAGCGAACTTGCGCATACTCTCACTGCGGGCAAACATCTGCGGTCGATGTGCGCTCTCGCATTTACCGCGGCGTATGGCACGCAATCCGACATGCTGGGTGACACGCAACTTCTCCACGCGGGAGCCGCTCTCGAGCTACTGCACGCATCCTCTCTCGTGCACGATGACATCATTGACGCGTCATCTACCAGAAGAGGCAAGCCGACCGTGCACCGGGTACTCGGCGACGGCAACGCGATCCTCCTCGGCGATCTACTCGTCGCGCTCGCGTTTCAAGAGGCATCATTGGTCGGCTCAACCGCAGCAGCCACACTCGCGCGCGCCTTTACAGAACTGTGCGCCGGACAACTGAGTGAGTCACAACTCCCCTGGGGCCCCGAAGCCCCAGTGGCCGTGGAACAATATGCTGCGCAGAAAACTGGAGCACTCTTCGGTGCGGCGTGGCAGCTCGGAGCAATCGTGGCAGGCGTGCCAGTGTCAGAACACGCTCAGATCCGTTCCGCCGGGGTCCAGCTCGGCATTGCCTTTCAACTTGCAGACGACCTGTTCGACGCGCGATCTGATGCGCACGACCTCTACGCTGCAGCTGAGCAGGAGAAAGACCAGGGCACGGATCTTCGCAACGGAATCGCGACATTACCGATTTGGCTTGCCTACCGTGAACTTCGTGCCAGGAGTAATGGCGCTAGAAACTCCGACATAGAGAACGTCACCACACCGGCCTCGACTGAATTGGCTGATATTGCCGCATCTGAGGGCGTGCGTCAGCAGGTCGTTCACCGCATAGACACCCTCGTCACTGAGGCATACGGCCTGCTACCTGTTGCCACCTCTTCTGCGCCAATTGTCGCCGCAACC
>JBEBUJ010000110.1:0-5932 GCA_040393365.1 Leucobacter denitrificans | reverse complement strand
AACAGCTCTGGAAAGCGCACGTCGTAACAGTTTGCGAGCCCGAAGGTGAGCCGCTCGTCGCCCACCTCAACGTCAAACACCGGCGGGAGCTCGCTGCCGGGTGCGGTGTGCTCGGCCTCGCTCGCGGCAAAGGCAACGTAGAGGTGGAGCTTGCGGTAGCGAGCGAGCTCAGCACCGGTTGGCGCCACGACGATTGTGGTGTTGAACGGCAACCCCTTGGGATTCGGCTCGAAGCCGGGAGCAACGATCACGGCATTGTGGGTGGCCGCAAGCTCGACGGCGAGCGCCTCGAAGCGGCCCCACCAGTCCTCCGCGATACCCGAGAGCCCGTCTATCGTCACAGCCTGCAGCAGCACCATCGCCTGCTCGGGGAACACGATGACGTGCGCCCCCTGCGCAGCCGCCTGCGCCGCACGCCCCCGCATCTCCTCGAGGTTCTCGGCAGGATCGGTGGTAGGCGTGAACTGTACTGCTGCGATCTTCATGTGTCACTTCCCCGTGGCAATCGTGGCGATAGTCTGTCTGGCGATCTCGGCCTCTTCATCGGTGGGCACCACGAGCACCGTCACCGCCGACGCAGGGGTGCTGATCACGCGTGCTCCGCGGTCCGGTGCCTCGTTGCGTTCAGGGTCGATGTGGATCCCGCACCACTCAAACCCCGCGCACACGCTCGCACGCAGATCGGGCGCGTTCTCCCCGAGCCCAGCGGTGAAGACTATCGTGTCGGCCCCGCCGAGCACCGCGAGGTAGGACCCGAGGTAATGCCTGGCCCGGTGCACGTAGACATCGATCGCGAGCCCTGCGTGGTGATCACCGCGGGCCGCCATCTGCCGCACATCGCGGAAATCGTTCGACCCCGTAAACCCGAGAAAACCCGAGCGCTTGTTCAAAAGTTCGTCGACCGAGTCGACTGTTTCACCTCGGCGAAGCAGATGGAAGATGACTCCCGGATCGATGTTGCCGGATCGCGTGCCCATAACGAGCCCCTCGAGCGGGGTGAGGCCCATGGACGTGTCAACGGATTCTCCCCCGTCAATCGCGCACACTGAGGCACCGTTGCCTAAGTGCAGCACGATCTGCTTGAGCGACTCGACCGGCTTGCCGAGGTGCTCGGCAGCTCGGCGCGAGACGACAGCGTGCGAGATACCATGAAATCCATACCTACGTACGCCGTGCTTCGCCGCGACATCGGGAGCGATCGCGTAGGTATATGCGGATTCTGGGATGGACTGGTGGAACGCTGTGTCGAACACCGCGATGTGCGGAAGCTCCGGGAACGTTGCGCGCGCCGCGACGATCGCCGCGTAGTGCCCCGGGTTGTGGAGCGGGGCGAGCTCGGAAAGCGCGAGGATGCGTTCCGCGACGCGATCGTCAATGCGTGTGGGGGCAATGAACTCGCTGCCCCCGTGCACCACCCGGTGCCCCACAGCAGAAACGTCGAGGGAGTCGATGGGAGCGCCCGCCTCGGCAAACACCGCAACTATCTCAGCAAATCCAACCGTGTGATCAGGGATTGCACACTCGCGCTCGACGCGTGTCTCCCCTGCGCGGTGCAGGACACGACCCCCGGCGGATTCGCCGATCCGCTCCACGAGACCGTCGGCGAGACGCTCGCCGCTCTCCGCATGGACTACCTGGTACTTGATTGACGACGACCCCGAGTTCACGACGAGTACTGCGCTCATGCCCGCTTCGTCTCCCCCGCTTGCACCGCCGTGATCGCGACCGTGTTGAGAATATCTTCGACGGTCGCCCCGCGGGACAGGTCGTTGACCGGCTTGTTCAAACCCTGCAGTACCGGTCCGACCGCAACCGCGCCCGACGAGCGCTGCACCGCCTTGTAGGTGTTGTTGCCAGTATTCAGGTCGGGGAATATGAACACGGTGGCGTGACCGGCAACCTGCGAACCCGGCATCTTCGTCGCCCCGGTCTCTGGGTCACTCGCCGCGTCGTACTGGATCGGCCCCTCGACAAGCAGCTCAGGGTGCGACTCGCGCACAAGCGCGGTCGCAGCCCGCACCTTGTCGACGTCTACACCCGTGCCCGACTCACCAGTCGAGTACGACAGCATCGCGATGCGCGGATCCACCCCGAACTGGGCGGCCGTCTGCGCAGACGACGCGGCAATGTCTGCGAGCTCAGTCGCGTCTGGGTCGGGATTCACCGCGCAGTCGCCATAGACGAGCACCCGATCAGCGAGCGCCATGAAGAACACGCTCGAAACGACTGAGACGCCCGGCTTGGTCTTGATGAACTCGAGACTCGGGCGGATCGTGTGCGCGGTCGTGTTTGCGGCGCCCGAGACCATGCCGTCGGCGAGTCCCAGGTGCACCATCATGGTGCCGAAGTAGCTCACGTCGAGCATGCGGTCCCTCGCGTCCTCGATCGAGACGCCCTTGTGTGCGCGCAACCGCTGGTATTCAACGGCAAACTGTTCTCGAAGCGGCGAGGTCACAGGATCAATCACGGTTGCTGCATCGAGCGCGAGCCCGAGTTCACCAGACCGCTTGCGCACCGACTCCTCATTGCCGAGCACCGTGAGCCTCACGATGCCGCGCGCGAGGAGCGTACTCGCAGCCCGAAGAATGCGGTCGTCGTGCCCCTCAGGAAGCACGATATGCGCCTGCACTTCGGCCGCTCGAGCGAACAGTTCGTAGGCGAACATCGCGGGCGTGCGCACGCTTCCCCGGTGCAGCCTGAGCCGCTCTTTGAGCACCTCAGTGTCGACGTGGGCTTCGAAGAGCGCGAGCGCGGTGTCAAACTTCAAGGGTGATTCTTCGGTGAGCAACCCCCGCGAGTTTGTGATGCGTTGCGCGGTGTCAAAGGTGCCGTACGGCGAGCGGATCATGGGAAGCACTGCGCCGATGCCGTCGAGCAGCCGATCCACCGACTCTGGGACCTCGAAGTCACCGTTCAGCACGATCGCACCGAGCGTCGGAAACCCCGACGCCTCATGCGCCATCGCGACCGCCAGCAGCGTCTCCGCGCGATCGGCGGCGATGACGACGACCGCGCCCTCGATGAGTCTCGGCAGCACATTCTGCATCGACATCCCCGCGATGACGATGTCACTCACCTCGCGGGCGAGCAGTTCTTCACTGCCACGCAGCAGCGTGCCGTCGACAGCGCGCATGACCTCCGAGACTGGCGGAGCAACGAGGAGGCGCTCCTCGGGAATCGCCCACACCGGCGTACGCTCGGGCACTGCGCCAGCGACGGCTGCAATGATCTCTTCGAGCAGGTCTCCGTCTGCCCGATTTACCAGTGCGGCAAGCACCGTCGCGTGCTCGTCGTGCAATTCTGCGAGGCCGAGATCGACGATCTGTGCAATGTTGGCAGCGGTTCGCGCACCCGACTGCCCGAGCACCTCTGGGACCTCAGGGCTCCGCCCGCTCACCACGAAGAGCACCGGCGTGTCGAGGTTCGCCGCGATGCGCGCGTTCGTCGACAGCTCGGTCGGCACCGCGACGTCGGTGTAGTCAGAACCCACGACAACTATCGCATCGCACTGCGACTGGAGCGCGCGGTACGCAGACACGATCGAGGCCATGGCTTCGCCCGGGTTTTGGCTCAGCTCGTCATAGGTGACGCCCACGCAATCGTCGTAGCTCGCATCGGCGGTCGCCCGGCTGAGCAGCAGTTCGAGCACACGATCTCGCTCAGTGCGCGAGCGGATCACCGGACGGAACACCCCGACCCTCGGGGCATCGGCACTCAGTGCGTCGAGTACGCCGAGCGCGATAGCGCTCTTACCCGATCGCCCTTCGGCAGAGGTGAGGTAAATGCTTACAGCCACCATCACAGCCTAAAGCAGTGTGGTGACATTTCCATATCGCAGCGCTAAAGTACCGAGGCGAGTGACTCGCGCACAATCGCGAGACCACGGTCGAGCTCTTCGGCCGTAATCGTGAGCGCGGGGAGAAACTTCAGCACCTCGTCTTTCGCGCCAGAGGTCTCGATCACGAGACCCCGCTCAAACGCCGCCTGCGAGACGGCACCCGCGAGCTCTGGTTTGGCCGTCGACGCGAGACCGTACATGAGGCCGCGACCACGAACCGTGAAGGCGCCTTGCGGAAACTCGGCAGCAATCGACTCGAGAGCCGCGCGCAGTTGGGTGGATCGCTCGGCGATTGCGTCGGTAAACGCCGAGTCTTGCCAGTACGTTTCGATTGCAATGCGACCGGTGACGAACGCGGGATTATTGCCTCTGAACGTGCCGGTATGCGCACCCGGCTCCCACACATCGACCTCGGGCTTGAGCAGCACGAGCGACATTGGAAGGCCGGAGGCCGAGATCGACTTCGAGACCGTGACGAGGTCCGGCACAATGCCAGACTCTTCGAAGCTGAAGAACGCTCCAGTGCGCCCCACCCCAGCCTGAATGTCATCGATAATGAGCAGAATGCCACGCGCCGCGGTGATTGCCCGGAGACGCTGCAGCCACTGCGCGCTCGCAACATTGATCCCACCCTCGCCCTGCACCGCTTCAACGATGACTGCCGCGGGCAGGTCGAGGCCTGACCCGGTGTCGTCGAGCATACGCTCGAACAGGTCGAGGGTGTCGATATTCTCACCCAAGTATCCGTCGTAGGGCAGCCTGGTCACATCATTCAGCGCGGTGCCGCCTGCCCTGCGATACTTCGCATTGCTCGTCGCGGCGAGCGCGCCGAGGCTCAGTCCGTGAAACCCGTTCGTGAATGCGACGACGTTCGAGCGACCCGTAGCCTGACGCGCCACCTTGAGCGCTGCCTCTACGGCATTCGCGCCGGTCGGACCGGTGAACTGCAGCTTATAGTCGAGCCCGCGCGGCTCGAGAATGAACTTCGTGAACGCCTCAATGAAACCGCGCTTTGCGACCGTCGCCATGTCGAGGCCGTGAATGATCCCGCCGTCTTGCAGGTATTCGATGAGCGCAGGAATGAGCGCGGGGTTGTTGTGCCCGTAATTGAGCACCCCAGCGCCGCTGAAAAAGTCTAGATATTCGGTGCCGTCTGCCGCGAACAGCGTCGAACCGGAGGCGCGCTCGAAGACTATCGGGAAGGAACGGATATATCCGCGAACCTCGGACTCGTAGCGTTCGAAGATATCTAGATCATTCATATTGCGTGTCCCCTCACATTGAAAGACCCCTCACGCACCCGATAGAGCCCAGCTACCCTTGCTTCGTTTCCGACCTGGGGGAGTTCACCAAGATATCGCCACGTGAGGGGCCTCATTAGTCTAGCGGATCATTCCGAGCCTTCGGGTCACTCGGATGCGGATCCCCCGTCGGTTTCGCTCGATGACACGGGGATCGACCCGGTAGCGGCGCCAACCTCTATCTCGAGAGACTCCTCGAGAGCGAAGCTCTCTTCCGCGTCCACCACCCCGCGCTGCGCTCCGTAGGCCGACGCGGTAGCGTCGCCGAGGCCGCCTTCGAGAGTAAAACTCTCTTCGGCGTCCTCGCCAGCAAACTGGGACTGATAGAGCTCGTAGTACGCGCCCTTCCTCGCAAGAAGTTCCTCATGCGAACCCTGCTCGACGATACGACCCGACTCCATCATAAGAATGGTGTCGGCGTCACGAATCGTCGAGAGCCTGTGCGCGATCACGAACGAGGTACGGTCGCTGCGCAGCGCCCGCATTGCCTCTTGCACGAGCACCTCGGTTCGGGTGTCCACCGACGAGGTCGCCTCATCGAGAATGAGCAGCGAGGGATCGGCGATGAAGGCTCGCGCGATCGTGAGCAGCTGGCGCTCGCCCGCCGAGAGCGACGACGCATTCTCCTCAATGACGGTGTCGTAGCCTTCTGGCAGCTGACGCACGAACCGATCTACCATGGTCGCCTTCGCGGCCGCGACCACCTCTTCGTCAGTCGCATCAAGGCGCCCATACCGAATGTTCTCGCGAATCGTGCCGCTGAACAGCCACGCGTCTTGCAGCACCATGCCGA
>JBEBUJ010000109.1:0-5980 GCA_040393365.1 Leucobacter denitrificans | reverse complement strand
CCCTCAGGAGCAGCACCCTCGACAACCGTCTCGACAATCTCGACGACCTCGACCGTTTCGATGATCTCGATGGTCGTTTCGGTCACGTCTTCGAGAGGCGCTTCAGCAACTGGCTCCTCAGCGACCGGCTCGGGAGGCTCAATCTGAACCATTTCGTCCGCGGCAGGTGCGTCTTCAAGGATCGGGGTCGCGCTAATGTCGACCTCCGGAACCTCGAGCAAATCCGATGAGAGTGCCGCAACCGTTGCGATCGACGGAACGCTCAGCAGCGACCCGGCGGACGCTTCTGGGTCGAAGGCTTCGTCGTCGTCCGCTTCTGGGTCGGGAGTTCCTGGGCTCGGGGTTTCAGGGTCCGTAGCCCCGGGATCGGTGGTCTCTGGTTCGGTGGTCTCTGGGTCCGTCGACGGGTCAGGATCTGGGTCGGTTGACGGGTCAGGATCCGGCGTCGGATCTGGATCAGGGTCGGTCGACGGGTCTGGATCCGGCGTCGGGTTGGTCCCCACCGTGGTTGGCCCGACCGTGCCCGGACCGCACACCAGGGTGCTGCTCGTTGATGAACTCGACGAGGATCCGTCGGCACTATCTGTGTCGCCGCCCGTGCCACCAGTCTCGACGTTCTTCAGCACGCAATTCGACGTGCCCGGCACCGCGACGGGCTTGCGGTCGGTCTCGACGACGACAACGACTCGACGCTGCTCGGTGGTGCGAACGGCCTGCGCGACGGAGTATTGGACCGCGGCCGTGGGCGCCGGCTCGACGGCGGGGTCTGGAGCAACCGGAGACTCGAGCTGAGCCGGATTCGACTGCGGCTCCTGAACTGGAGCTACAGGCTCGACCGGAGCAGGGATAGGTGGCGCCGAAACGGGCGCTGCCTGCGCCGGATTCGAGGGCCCAGCAAGGAGGGTGAATACCATCGCGGCGGCAGTGAGAAGGTGAATTCCGAAGTGCCATTTGGGCGCACGAGTCGCACGCGACGCGAAGTCGCGGCCTCCGTGTTCCCCCAGCGGCATTGCTTCGGCTTTCTACAAATCAGCATCCGATATCAGTCGAGACGTCCCCGAACGTCGGCTGCTAGTCAGCTAGTTACTGATAGTAAGCCGCTCCTCAAGAATTTCATAGACTTTTTTGCGAGCGAGAGGTCTCCCACAATAAAAGGTCACCGGCTTAGTGGAATACACGCAGTGTGCGTGAGCGCGATGAAGACGATCCATCGGCAACCGTCGCGTCACGGTCATCCAGTAAGGTGACCACATGAGCGAGACTTCGGCCCGGGCTTCTTCACCCTCGAATGACAAGCGGCGGATACGAGGGCGCAAGGTGTACGCCTGGGCTCTCTGGGACTGGGCAACCCAGCCGTTCAACACGGTCCTCCTCACGTTTGTATGGGTGCCGAGCTTCCTCACCTCATACTTTTTTCTCGATCCTGAGGTCTCTGCCCAGGGTGTGAACGCAGACGGGTCACGGCTCAATTGCGACACCAGCGCAAATGCGCTGACCGAGTATTGCGGAGGGCTCGGCCGACTCGCTTCCGACCTCGGCTGGGGAATAACCATCGCCGGCCTCCTCATCGCCCTTCTGGCGCCCGTACTCGGGCAACGCGCAGACGCGGCGGGGCGAAAAAAGATGATGCTCGCGATGTTTACCGGGCTGCTCGTTCTCGCACAATTCGGCATGTTCTTCGTCGATGGAACTCCCGACTTCTTCTGGTTTGGCGTGACACTTATCGCGGCTGGGAGCGTCTTCGCCGAGATCGCCAACGTCAACTATTACGCCCTCATCGTCACCGTCTCAACAAAACACACCATCGGTCGGGTGAGTGGACTCGGCTGGGGATTCGGTTACATCGGCGGAATCTTCGCGCTCGCTATTGTGGTCGGCGCGATCCTCAGCGGGATCCTTGACGGCGGCGACGCAATGACCTTCCGAATCATCGGTCTCGGCACCGCAATCTGGACGATCGTGTTTGCCATTCCGATCTTCCGCGCGATCCCGGAACCGCCTCCCGCTGCCGGCAGCAAGCGTGTTGGATTCTTCGCCGGGTATAAAGAACTCGTGCTCAGTGTCGCACAGCTTTGGCGCGAATCGCGCCCCACCTTCTGGTTCCTCATAGCGAGTGCCGTGTACCGCGACGGGCTCGGAGCCGTCTTCACATTTGGTGCCGTGATCGCTGGCCAGGTCTTTGGCTTCGGATTCACCGATCTCGTGATATTCGGTATTGCGCTGAACCTCGTTGCTGGCATCTCAACGATCTTTGCCGGATATCTCGACGACCGGTTTGGGCCCAAGCCGGTCATCCTCGTTGCGATCGGTGGACTGGTCTTGTGCTGCCTCGTCGTGTTTTTCGGCGCCGCGGGTGGCACCGCGATGTTCTGGGCTGTCGGGCTCGTGCTTGCGGCGCTCGTCGGCCCCGCACAGTCAGCCTCGCGCTCGTTCCTCGCCCGTGTCGCACCGACGGGTCGCGAGGGCGAGATCTTCGGCCTGTATGCCACCACTGGCCGGGCGACCGGGTGGATGGCCTCGTCGCTGTGGGCGTTCTTTATCGCAGTCTCAGGCAGCCAGACGCTCTTCGGAATCCTCGGGATCGCGCTCGTTCTTGCCATCGGCTTCGTGCTGCTCTGGTTCGTGAAAGCTCCGGCGAAGGAAACGATCACCCGATCGTGATGCCGCTGGTGTCCACATTTCGACGCTTGTCTCGGCGTTCGACCGCAAGGCTCACAACCATGAGCAGAAACCCTCCGGCGGCGAGCCCTGCACCGAGCCACCCTGGGGCAAGGTACCCGAGCCCCGCCGCGATGACGATTCCGCCGAGCCAGGCGCCGAGGCTGTTCGCGATGTTTGCCGCCGCGTGATTGAGCGCGGCACCAAGCAGACGCGCCTCGTTCGACACTCGGATGAGGCGCGCGGAAAGCGCCGGGCTGAATGTCATCGTTGCTGCACTCACTAGGAACACGAGAATGAACAGCATCACCGGGGTGCGTGCGAACGTCGCATAGAGGGCAAACGCTCCCGCCGATACCGCAAGCCCGACCAACGCTGCCGAGCGCATACTGCGATCCGCATATATTCCGCCGAGCCAGTTGCCGACGACCATTCCGACGCCGAGCACGGCAGTAACCCAGGGAACCATCGAGGGGGCGAGGCCGATCTCACGTGTGGTCACATCGGCGATATACGAGTAGACCGCGAAGAAACCGCCGAAGCCAATCGCCGTCGCACCGACCATGAGCCACACGCGTGGATTTCCGAGAGCCCGCACTTCGTGCCTAGCGCTGCGTCCTGGGTTTCCCGGCGTCGGCGGTACGAGCATGACGACAAGCAACAGGGTTATGGCGAACACTGCGGCGACCACCACATAGACCCATCGCCATCCAAACTGTTGGCCGAGCACGGTCGAGAGCGGCACTCCAACCACGTTCGCAACCGTGAGTCCGCTCATCGAGAGAGCGATCCCCTTCCCCATGTTGCCAGGACCCAGGAGCTGCGCGGCGAGAAGCGCCGCCGTTCCAAGGTAGATGCCGTGCGGAAGGCCCGAGACAAACCGAAACGCGGCCACTGACCAGAATGTCGGCATCAGCGCCGAGCCGAGCGTCGCAAGTACGAGCACCGCTAGGCTCAGGCGAATGAGCGTCGTCTGCGACATGCGCGCGAAGAGGATCGCAATGACCGGCGCGCCGACGACCACGCCGAGCGCGTAGACGCTGATGAGTGTGCCAGCCTGCGCAATCACTTGCGTGGGATTCTCGTCATACCCGGAGATCAATCCGCGCGCGATATCTGGAAGCACCCCCATGGTCGCGAACTCGGTAATGCCGATTGCGAAGCCACCGAGGGCGAGGGAGAACAGCGCGAAATTTCGTTGCACGGAGTTTGTCAGCACCGAGTAAGTATGCCAGTGTGCAGATGCATAAAGGCTTGTCGCGGTACCCTAATCGAGTGCCCCGCCCCGAACTCAGCCCCGAACAGCTTGCCGTGTACGAGCGCATCGAGCACACTCGCGAGCATCTCTTCGTCACGGGGCGTGCGGGCACAGGAAAGTCGACGATTCTCAACCACCTCGCGTGGAATACCTCGAAGATCATCGCGGTCTGTGCACCGACCGGGGTTGCTGCGCTGAACGTGGGCGGGCAGACGATCCACTCGCTGCTGAGATTACCGACCGGCATCATTGCGGATCATGACCTCGACCAACCTGCAGAGCTCAAGAAGATGCTCGCCTCGATCGACACGCTCGTCATCGACGAGATCTCAATGGTGTCGGCAGACCTCATGGACGCGATCGACCGGTCGCTCAGGCTCGCGCGCGGCAAGAAGCACGACCCGTTCGGGGGCGCACAGATCATCATGTTTGGCGACCCATTCCAGCTGCCGCCGGTGCCGCCGCGCGACCCACACGAGCGCGCGTACTTCGACGACACCTACCGGTCGCTCTGGTTTTTCGACTCGAACGTGTGGCAGCAGACGCCACTCACCGTCATCGAGCTCACCGAGGTGCACCGCCAAAGCGACGATCGCTTCAAACAGATTCTTGGCGCGGTACGCTACGGCGTGGTCGAAGAAACCCATGCGAGTGAACTCAATTCGGCTGGTGCCAGGCCGGCTCCGCGCGATGTCATCACGCTCGCAACCACCAATGCGACTGTGAACCGCATCAACGCCGAGCGTCTCGCTGAGATTCGCGGATCATCGCTGAGGGCGGTTGCTGAGGTCACGGGCGAGTTTCGCGAGAACACCTACCCCGCTGATGAGGTGCTCGAGCTCAAAGCTGGTGCGCAGGTCATGTTCCTGCGCAACGATCCCGATGGGCGCTGGGTCAACGGCACCATCGGCACGGTGTCGCGCATTGAGGGCACCGTGTGGGTCGAGATAGGCGATGGTAACTCAGATCCTGAGGAGTTCGAAGTCGAGCCCACGGTGTGGGAGCGATTCAGGTATCGCTACGACGTGGATACGAAGAAGCTCGAGAAAGAGGTTGTTGCGGAGTTCGAACAGTTTCCGCTGCGGCTGGCCTGGGCTGTGACAATCCACAAATCGCAGGGTCACACCTACGATGCCGCGCAAATCGACCTTGGGCCGCGTGCCTTCAGCGCCGGGCAGACGTACGTCGCGCTCAGCCGGGTGCGGTCGCTCGAGGGGCTGTATCTTGCGAGGCCGCTGCAGCCCCGCGATGTCATTGTGGACCCGAACGTGGTGCGCTTCATGCGCGAACGCGGTATTTAGTGTTGCTCACTACCGGTACTTGGCGTTACTATCTAGTGGTACTTAGTAACACCACTTAGCGGAAGAGGCGTTGTGGCGAGGCAGCTCACCGAAATGCTCAAAGGCACGCTCGATGGCATCGTGCTCTCAATTCTCGAGGCCAGCCCGGCCTACGGATACGAAATCACCGCGGGCCTTCGCAAGCAGGGTTTCACCGAGATTGCCGAGGGCACCATCTACGCGCTGCTCGTGCGCATAGAACAGCGCGGGCTCGTTGACATCGAGAAGGTGCCCTCAGAAAAAGGCCCGCCGCGCAAGGTGTACTCGCTCAACACCGCCGGGCGCGAATACCTCGATGAGTTCTGGTCAACCTGGGACTTCATCACCTCGCACATCGAACGCCTGCGTCCGACCCACACCCCTCGAAACAATGGAGAACACCGATGACTGCCAAATGGATTGAAACCATCACAGGCCCGCTCGACCAGAAGAAGCAGTACAGGGCAACCCGGGCACGGCTTGCATCCCTGCCCGAACCGTACGCGGCGACGGCAGAGGCGATCCACCGCTATGTGTTGATGTACTCAGGAATCACCGATGGCGACACACTCGTGCGCATGCTCGCCGACTTCGCCGATCTCTGGGAGCGCTCCGCCATCGACCAGACCCCCGTCGATGAGGTCGTCGGGGGCGACCCCGTCGCGTTCGCAGAGGAATTCTCCGATTCCTACACCGCAAAGCAGTGGATCGACAAGGAGCGCGCACGCCTCGTGCGGGCGTTCGA
>JBEBUJ010000108.1:0-6011 GCA_040393365.1 Leucobacter denitrificans | reverse complement strand
ACTCAACAACGCTTTACACACGAAAGGAACAAATATGAAACTCAAAAAGAGATTCATTGCGCTTGCTTCAATGGTTGCAGTTGGCGCGCTTGGAATCACTGGGTGCACCTCGTCAGGTAATGACACCGGTGCCGAAGGTGAAACGGGTGGAGGGGAGAGCTTCAGTATCGGTGTCGTCGTGCTCGACCAACAAGACCCCGATCTCGCACATATGACGGATGCGATGCAGGAAACTGCGGACGCTGAAGGCGTTACGCTCGAGCTTACCGACTCAAAGAAAGACATCGGTATGGAACTCAACCAGGTTGAGGACCTCATCACACGACAGGTTGATGCGATCATTCTGCAGCCCCTCGACGGTGAGGCAAGCCAGAACGCCGCACAGCGAGTGATTGACGCGGGTATCCCGCTCTTCATCCTTTCAACTGAGTTTGCAGAGGGCGCAGATGTTGCGTATGAAAGCTACATCGGTGTTGATGACACGCTTGCGGGTGAGATGCAGGCCGAGTATCTCAACGAGCTGCTGCCAGACGGAGGCGATATCGTACTGGCGGCGGGCATTTATGGCGCTTCCTGGACGGATCGTCGAGTGACCGGCTTTAACAACGTCGTGAATGACAATATTGAAACTGTCGCGGAGTTCCAGGCAAAGGGCAGCCGTGACGAAGGAAAGCGCAATATGGAGGATACGCTCCAGCGCTTTGGTGCGGGCGAGATAGTCGCAGTCATCGCAAACAACGACGAGATGGCTCTCGGTGCCGCTTCTGCGATTAAAGATGCTGGACGCACCGATGAGTTCGTTGCGATTGTCGGCGTCGACGGGACACCACCTGCTCTTGAAGCGATCAAGGCGGGTGAGATGACCGCGACCGTGCAGCAGGATTCTGCCGGACAGGGAGCAAAGGCGATTGAGGTCGTACATCAGTTCCTCAATGGTGACTCGGTAGAGGCTCGGTACACGTTGCCGTTCACCTTGATCACCAAGGAGAACGTTGATGAGTTCTTAACAAACTAAAACGACCCCGAAATGTTGGTGCTGGTTCCTCCATTTGGAAGAACCAGCACCAACGCGTCCCTGGAGTGACGCAGCATGAGTGAGTGATGGAGAGTGCCGAGTGATGAATGTGAAGGATGCCGAGGACGCCCTGGCAGAAGCGATTCAGGAGCTTGCCGTCGCTGGAATTGAGGTGGACGTTACCTCGCGCAGGCGCTCGGAGTACTCATATGACGCATCGAACTACCGGGTGCGACCACTTGCTGTTGCTTTCCCGAAGACCATTGCAGAGATTCGAAAGCTGCTTGGACAGCTCTCAGCGAGTAACACCCCAATCACCTTCCGGGGCGGGGGTACCTCGATGGCGGGCAATTCGATTGGCCCCGGGGTTGTAATCGATACGTCACGCTACTTCACGGGTATTAGCGAAGTCGACCTGGAGACAACCTCGGTGTGGGTCGAGCCGGGCGTGGTGCTCAGTGAACTGCGATCACATGTTGAGCGGAGTACTCAGCGAGAACTCACGTTTGCCCCCGACCCATCATCTCAATCACGTGCCACAGTTGGCGGGTCGATCGGCAATGACGCATGTGGCAACCACTCTGTCGCCTATGGTCGGATGACGCATCACCTACTTGAACTCGAGGTGCTCACGACCGATGGCGCGCACCTTCGTGCGGCACGAGGTGGCGTTTCAGCTGTAGATCCAGCCGATCAATACTCCGTTGACCGGGCATCAGCACTGAATACCCAACTGCGAGATCTTGCAGATGCGAACTTGGCGGAGTTTCGCACTCAGCTTGAGACCATTCCGCGTCAGGTTTCAGGCTTTCACCTTGGGCAGTTGCTGCCCGAACACGGGTTCAATGTCGCGCGCGCTCTCGCTGGTTCCGAGGGGACCTGTGCGCTCATCACCCGGGCTCGTGTCGCCCTGGTGCAAAGACCGAAAGAGACGGCGCTGTTGTGTCTTGGATATCGCAATACGATCGACTCCGCCAGAGATGTCACGATCATCCTGCAGCACTCGCCGAGCGCACTTGAAAGTCTCGACCATTCGATCGTCGAGATTATGCGACACCGCCGAGGTGATGAGAGCGTGCGGGGGCTGCCCAAGGGCGAGGCCTATCTCATGGTCGAGTTCTCGGCTGACACCATCGAGGCTGCGTCGAAGACTTGCGCGGCGCTCGTTTCGGCACTGCAGCAAACCGGCCGCGCTGTTGGGCACGACATCGTGACCGACACCACTGAGAGGGCAAAGCTCTGGCGAGTGCGTGAGGACGGTGCGGGACTCTCGTCGCTTCGTGTTGACGGTGTGCAGACCTGGCCGGGTTGGGAGGATTCTGCTGTCGCGCCCGAGCATCTCGCAAACTATCTGAGCGAGCTGCTTCCCCTCATCGAGCAACATGGGTATTCCACGCTCATGTACGGACACTTCGGAGCTGGCTGCGTGCATATGCGCATCGACTACGACCTCCGATCAGAGGAGGGGCGGGGCCGCGTTGAACGCTTCACACGCGAGGCTGCAGAGCTCGTTGTGAAACACGGTGGATCGCTCTCGGGCGAGCACGGCGACGGGCGCGCACGGAGCGAACTTCTGTCGATTATGTACTCAGAGCGGATGATTCAAGCCTTCGCGGCCTTCAAGCAAGCCTGGGACCCGCAAGGACTGCTCAATCCGGGAATCATTATCGATCCAGACGCATTCACTGATGCGTTAGCGCTCGACGGAATGCCGAGACCGGGGCCCATGATGGGAGAGGAGTTCGTTTCTGTCGAAACCGGATCCATGGGTGTGGTCGCGAGATCGGGGCGCAATCTCTTGATTGAGAGCCCCTTCGTTGGTAACTCACACGCTTGCATCGGTGTGGGACGTTGCCGTGCCAACTCTGGTGGGTTCATGTGTCCGAGCTACCGTGCGAGCAAAGACGAAAAGGACTCCACGCGCGGAAGAGCGCGCGTTCTGCAAGAGCTCGTGCGGAGTAACGGACACAGTGCACGCGGATGGTCTGACCCTGAAGTGCGCGACTCGCTCGACCTGTGTCTCTCCTGCAAGGCTTGTTCGAGCGATTGCCCGACCGGGGTCGATATTGCCTCTGCCAAATCGGAGTTGTTGGATGAACACTACCGAGGGACACTCCGGCCGTTCGTGCACTACAGCATTGGGTGGTTGCCTCGCTGGCTCCCGCTCATCAGCCGTGTTGCGAAACCCGCGAACGTTCTTGCCAAGGTTCGAATTCTTCGGTGGATCGGTAACTTGCTCGGTGTGAGCGCACGGCGCAACCTGCCGCCATTTGTCCCGGCACGAAGCATTGGTCAGCGGATCGCGGAGAGTGCCTTTCAAACAGATGCAGAAGTGCTGATCTTTGTTGATAGTTTCACGCGGGCGTTTCGACCAGAGGTTATCCCGGCAGCAGCTCGTGTATTTCGCGATGCAGGTAAATCAGTGGGCTGCACGCCTGATGCGTGCTGCGGCCTCACATGGATCTCTACCGGACAACTCGACGGCGCGCGCAGACGGATGGAGAAACTCGTCGATGCGCTTGATGACGGCAGCGATCGCGAGATCGTGGTGCTCGAGCCAAGTTGTGCCGCGGCAATTCGAGACGAGGCCCCGAAACTGGTCGGAGGAGCCGCTGCGAGCCGAGTGGCAGCGCGGGTGCGGTCTTTTGCCGTTGCGGTGGGAGAAGCTATGCGGAGCGGTTGGGTACCCACAGCCGAGCCGCCGAGCAATGCGGTTGTGCAGACACACTGCCACGAGCATGCGGTTTTTGGATCGCGGTCACAGCGTGAGGTCTTGGACCGCTGGGGCGTCGACGAGGTGGTTGAATCGTCGTCGTGTTGCGGAGTCGCCGGGAATTTCGGCTTTGAGGCAAAGCACTTCGACATGTCAATGAAGGTCGCCGAGCACTCGATCGTGGCTGCCGTCGAACAGGGTGGATCGGACGCAGTCGTGTTCACCGACGGCTTCAGCTGCGCAATGCAGGTGCGTCAAATCGGTGTTCCAGATGGCAGCAGGCACCTAGCGATGCTGCTCGACCCCCACACGCCATCAGACAACGTCGACGCAGCAGTCGAAGTGTGGACAAGCGACGCGCAGATTAGCGAGGGTTAACCCGCACGAATTCGGCGTACTTTGCGGTGCGACCGTCGCCACTCGAGCGGCCTGTGAGCCGTCGGCCGATCCATGGGAGCACGTGTTCGCGTGAATACATGAGCTGATCACGGAGACCCGGCGGAGGTATCGATGCCGCGTCGATGACCCAGTCGGCTGGATGCACATGCCCCAGGGTACGGAGCACCTTTGCTGCCACACGGTGGTGCCCTACTGGAGCGAGATGGAGCCGGTCGATTGACCAATACTGTCGGCCCGCGAGTTCGCGATCACTCCAATTATCTGCGAACTTCACGCCCAGGCGCGAAGCAATCTCGCCCGCTGTCAGCGTGAGGCCGTCGCCCTTGCGTGCGACCCGTCCGCCACTCGGGAGGCCACCAGTTGGGTTCGCACCCGCGAGTAGAAGTGGTTCGATGCCTGCATCTTGAATCCGGCGGAGTGCTTTCTCGGTCTCACCGATGATCCAAGGAAGATTTGTGCCTGGCCGCAGCATGTCGTTGCCACCGCCGTTGAAGCTAATGAGCGTGGGGCCGAGCGCAATTGCTGCCTCCAGTTGCTCGGAGAGAATGCGCCCGAGGAGTCGCCCGCGAATCGCGAGGTTCGCGTATTGAACTGGCTGCCCTGTCGCGTCGGCGAGCCCTTGTGCAACGAGATCCGCCCATCCACGCACTGATCCGTCAGGTTGCTCGTCACCGACGCCCTCGGTGAAGCTGTCTCCGATAGCAACGTAGCGAATGGCTGCAGTACTCACCTCCCCACACTACGCCTTGCCCGGGTGCTCTCTAACCCAATGCCTTAAGAGTGTCCTGACGTCGATGAAGTAGACGCAGAACTTCTATATGCTCGGCAGGAGCTCCCCAGTGAACAACAAGCGCTTGACATTGACGTTGGGTCAACCCTTACCGTTGTTATCAACACCGAAAACGGAAAGGAGACGCCAGGTGGAGTACTCGATACAAGAGGTAACGAAAGCCGCCGGAACAACCTCACGTACCCTCAGGCACTACGACAGCGTTGGGGTGTTCACACCGGTGCGCATCGGGGCAAACGGCTACCGCTATTACAACGACCGTTCGCTCGTGCGGTTGCAGCGAATACTGCTGCTACGCGATCTCGGTTTGGGCCTCGATGCGATTACTCAGGTGCTTGCGGCGCAGGACAACGAACTGGGGTTAGACGAGAGCGCGATCCACGCAGAAGCGAAGGTACTCGAATCACATCTCGAACTGTTGCGCGGCGAGCGCGACCGCATCGACCGCCAGATTGGAGCGGTCGGGCGCACCATTCAGGCGCTGAAGAGCGCCAAGACTAATGAAACTCGGAAGGAGACTCTCATGAGCACAAATATGTTCGACGGATTCGATCACACGGAGTACAAGGAAGAAGTAGAGCGGCGCTGGGGTTCAGACGCCTATGCGAAGAGCGATATCTGGTGGCGAGGGCTCGGCCCAGAGGAGCAGAAGGAGTGGAAGGCTCAGCTCGAAAAGCTTAACGCCGATTGGATTGCGGCGACTGAACGGGGTGTGGATCCACACTCAGAGGAGGCCCAGGCGCTCGCGGCGAGGCACACCGATTGGTTGCGCGGGGTGCCCGGAACGCCGAGCGAAATCGAGTTTGCCGCGTACCTCACGGGCCTCGGCGAGATGTACGTTGCCGACCCGCGCTTCGCGAAGAACTACGGCGGTGTTGAAGGCGCAACCTTCGTGCGCGACACCTTAGTCGCCTACGTCGAGAGCGGCAGCGCTGCGAACGCCAAGAACTAAGCGGTAGCGGGGCGCCCCTCGCGCACATCGTCCATGCGCTGCTGCTGCTCGGGGGTGCGCAGCAGCGGTGGCACAACCTCCTGCTGGTCGTTCACAATGACCACGTCGTGGTCAACGTGATCGACCATCGCGTGCACGGCGT
>JBEBUJ010000107.1:0-6096 GCA_040393365.1 Leucobacter denitrificans | reverse complement strand
TTCGAGTTCGTCGAACTGGATCGACCGGAACTCGCAATCTGTGCGTTTCGCGAGCCTACCCGCGCAGGAGAAGTACTCGTAGATTTCACCCGTGCTGCCTGATCTCGACTTTTGAATGATTAGACGAGATTTGCAATGGCCGCAGTAGACGGTTGATTTCAGGTAGTGCTGGTGCTTTCGAGAGCGTTCACCCTTGAGTTTCCCGTGCAAAATGGTCTGCACCTTCTCGAAGGTCGCTTTGTCAACAAGTGGCTCATGGTTTCCGGGGTACTCCACCCCTTGAAACTCGACGACGCCGATGTAGTACCGGTTGTTGAGAATATTGTCGAGCTGGCGCTTTTGGATCGGTAGTTCACTCATGCGAGGCGTAGAGACCGTTCTCAAGCCGCGTCGGGTGAGTTCCTCGCCCAAGCTCTTCATCGTCCAGTTTCCGGTCGCGTATGCTTCAAAAGCCCAGGTAATCAGTGGGGCACGCTTCTCGTCCACGATGACCGTTCGAGCTTCACGGCCGTGCTCCACTGTCCGCACATTGAGATACCCGATGGGTGCTCGCCCGGGTGTTCCGCCATTGCGCACCTTCTCAGTCATCCCTTTGATGACCTCATTTGAGAGGTTCTTCGAGTAGAACTCTGCAATCGAGGACATGATGCCGTGGAGCAAGAGGCCACCCGGTGTCTGGTCGATGTTTTCACTTGTAGAGATCAGGCGAATTCCGAGGCTGTCCAGTTGCTTATTGATCTCGACATCATCTGCGCGGTTGCGGGCAAGACGGTCGAGTTTGTGGACGATCACATAGTCGATGTCATTTTCCTCTTTGAGGTATCTGAGCATCTCTTGGAGCGCGGGGCGATTGGTCGAAGTTCCCGAGACGCCGCGTTCTACAAACTCTTTTGCAACCATCGCGCCGATTGATCGGGCCTTCTTCTTATTAGCATCCCGTTGGGCGGGAATCGAGAAGCCTTCCTCGCGGCCTCCCTTTTCCGCCTGCTCACGCGTTGAAACACGGATGTAGGAGACAGCGCGTTTTGGGGCGAAACTCTGTGTAAGTGACGCGAATGGATCGGCCATCGCGGGCGGAGCAGTGGCTCCTGGGCCGGGGGCGTAGGTAGACATACTCATGTCTCCATTGACGCTTCTTTCTGCAGAAGAGTCCAGTGCATTATTTGGCAGATTCATGCGGTTTTCCACAGACACTCCGGTGTCATTGGGGGTGGGGTTATTTGCCGAAGACATGCACACATCCATCCTGTTCCACGATGTCGAACGCTTCCTCGGCTTCCTCTTTGAGGGCTTCGTAGTCAGGGGTGATGTAGTCAAAAAAGAGGTGTCGGTCGGCGGCGAAGTCTTTGACCTCTTCTTCGCGGTCGTCCAGTTCGCAGAGCGAGGTGAGGGCAGCTTCAAGGGTTGGCCAAGTGCCGACGAATGTGTTGTGGAAATCGTCCATGATGTCGCCGCTCACGGCGTTGACGTTCGGGAGCGCGAGATAGGCGCGGAGGGCGGAGTCCTCGTCAAGCTTCAGGTCGTGCAGCAGTTCGGTGAGTTCTTGAATCGTGTCGCGACCGTAGATCCCTGGCACATGCACGGTCGTGTGCCAGCCTCGCACCTCGACGCTGGTCGGGACGAGGATGTCCTCCAGTGTCACCGGGTGCAGCTCATAGCCTTGGATTGTCTGTGCCTGCGGGTAGTTCGTCCGGATGATGTGGACGCCAAGCCGGTCTATGAGTTCCCGTGCAGCAGGTGACGCGTCGGGGTAGTGGTAGAGCGAGAGGTACTCTTCGCGGAGTTCTTCGTAGTAGCCGGTGCCGGTGCGACCGTAGCCTGCGAGGGCGCTTTCTCGGCCAAGACTCCGACCGAGGACGTGCGCGATGCATCGTCCCGTGCCGTGATCGACGTCTCGGCGGTGCTCGTATGCTGCGGCAAGTCCGTCAGCGATATGGTCACCGAATCGGCCGAGGGCAACGTCAAAGCGCCGCCAGTCGGGGACGACGAGTTCTCGGGCGGGGCGCACCTCAGGAGTCTTGGTGCCCGTGAGTGGAACGTGTTCGGGTGGTGTGTTAGTGAGATGTTCTGTCATTGTGGTCTCCTTTCAAGTGAGAGTTACCTATTTAGTGGGGTGCGGGGTGAACCCGGCGTACAGGCCAGGTTCACCCCGCGAATGGTGTTAGTCCTCGTATTCGACAGCGAGTGGCCTGCGGTCAAAGACGTGGACGCCTGTGGGTGCTGGGATCAGCTCGTATCCTTCAGCGAGGACTTCCCGGAGTCTCGGCTCGTCCCATCGCGGGAAGGCTACGCCGCCGCCTCCTTGATGAAGCGCTTCAAACGTCTGCCGCCAGCCGGAACGTTCAATGAGCTGCTCGGTCGCATCCCTCAGGCTCGTGCCGGTGAAGAGGTAGGAACGCTGGTACATGTCAAACAGGTCACCTGCGAACACCTCCTTCACTTCCGGTGCGAGGAGAAATGCGGCGAACGTTTCGCCGTACTGTTCCAGCCCAGTGGTCAGCGCTGTGAAGCGTCCAGGTTCTTTCGCGAGCATCACCATTGCTTGGGTAGCGGCGGTGAGAGCACGGTCGTACCTGATGTCTTCTGCTGAGAGTTGATGTGTCATAGTTTTTCCCTCCTTTCAGGGCTGATTGATTGACTTCCGGGCGGCGTCCCCGCGCGAGGCGAGGGCGACCGAACACCGGCTTTGGAGGGGTCACAGACGAGGTGGCCCATCACGGATCAGAGCGGTGACCTCGTCCATCGTGATCACCACGAACAGTTCACGTGGCAGGCGCGGCTCGGCATCAATCGCGGCCAGAAGTTTCGCCTTGCGTTCTTCGTGCGGAACGACCCAGACCACTGCCGGGAAGACTCCAGTCTGCTTCTGTTCCAGCCCGCTGCGCCGATACTGCTGGTACTGCCAGGACTTACGAATCACCCGCGCAGGGTTTTCTGTATCACGGTCGACCTCGACGAAGTAGTGATCTTCGTATTCGTCGCTCGTGACGGTAAGAAACAGGTCTGGTTTCAGCGTCAGCATCTCACCGTGTGCGCCGACGTAGCGACGCCAACAGTCCGGTTCTTGCGACGCTTCGATCTTGACCGTGTCAAGCGCGGCGGCAGTGTTCGCCGCGCGCAGGTTCGCCTCGGTGACCGCAAGGTGATGCTGCAGAAAGGTAGTTGAGATGGAGTGCGGCCGGAGACGTCCCCGCGAGCCGTTCAAGTGGTGCAACCCTCTGGTGGTGAGTGCCCAGATGCTGGTGGACGACCCGCCACGCCACCCTCCAACGCGCCGCTCGAGCCGCGCGACAAGGTCGCGGTCATGCAGAGCTCGGAGATGACGAAGGGTCTGGCGAAGTGCGGAACGCTCACTCTTGTAGTGGCGTCTGGTGAAGGAAGCCAGCTGCTGCGTCGTGCAGAAGCGGTGATGGTCGAGCAGCTCCAACAGCCGTCGATAGGTCGGATAGGTGAGATCGATTCGCTGATTCATGACCAACCTCCAGCAGCCATCCGCCATCCCTGACCCTTGGGGTCAGTCACCGGCAGCGCCTTTGGGACAACCCCGCGTTGTGGCGAGAATGTGCTCGTGTTGAGGCGGGCGGCACGTCTTACGACACGTCTTAAACCGGAGAAGAGGCTCATCGCTTCACCCTCCCAATTGGCGCGTTCGGTTCGGCGTCCTCGGTGTCGGTTTGGTGCCCGAGGTCGATGAGCGAAAGAATTTCTGCTTCGGTTTGTTCGGCGGGTACGCCGTAGCGGACGTGTGACGCTGCGTAGACCTCAGTCGCATCGACCAGCGGCGCAGACGGCGGCGTGGACTTGATCGTGACCCACCCGGTCTGGTGACCGTCTTGCATCACGTTGGCGTAGGCGTGATAGGCGGGCAGCAGCATCAGATCCTGCGCCTCCACAGCCGGCATGTGCTTCGCGCTCTGCGTCGCATCAATGCCGGACATGCCGAAGTAGACCTTGTTCCTCGTGTTCGTCTCCACAGCCTGCAACATTGATGGGCTGAGCTGCGCTCGATACTGATGCGCCAACGTAAACGCACCACCGAGTGAGCGGGCTTGGGCGAGCGCGTCAGAGAGGTCGCCGGGGAGACCGGAAATGAAGTCGTGTACCTCGTCGATGAATATCGAGACGATTCGTCGCTCTCCCTGCGGGGTTGACTGGCGTGCGAGCAGCTTCGTCCACAGCTGCCCGGTGAGCAGCGTGCCGAGGAGCTTCGCTGCATCGCTGCCGATGAGACCTCGGTTGAGGTTCACGATGACAATGCGCCGTTTAGTGAACAAGTCGCCGATATCGAAACGAGGCTCGGTCTGCCCGAGCACCGCCCGCAACCCCGGTCTCAGGATGAGCTGGCGAAGCTTATTCAGAACGGGCGCGATTTCGACCGACTGCGCCTCGGGTTTTTTCGCATCGTACTGGCGCCAGAACGCGTCCGTACCCAGCGGATCGTGCTGCCCCGCCAGCACTTTACGGCGAAAGGCAGGGTCGGTGAGGAGCGGCTGCAACCACAGCAGATTCGCACCAGGCGTGCGCGCCAAGGTGAGAAAGGCTGCCGACAGGACGTCGGCGGTGCGGATGCCCCAGTTCTCTTTGAATAGTGACTCGAAGATGCCGAGCAGGGTGTCGGCGGTAACGGGTGCCTGCGCCAGAGATCCTGCCAACGGGTTGAACCCGACCGGACTCGGTGAGGTGGGGTCGATGACGACGACTTCGTCGCGGCGCTCGGCCGGGATGCGCGCCAGGACGTCGGTGGCAAGATCACCCTTGGGGTCAATCACGAGCACGCTGCGTCCCGCACGAATATCCGCTTCAATGAGGCCGCGCATCAGGGTTGATTTCCCGCTGCCGGTCGGGCCGAGCAGATGCGTGTGGAAGGCAGAGTCCCTGATGGGGATCGCGACGTGCTCGTCGTAGCCGGGGGCGGCAAGTGCCCCGATGATGCGGCCGTCCGTGGCGAGTGTCCGCTTCGGTATCAGCATGCGCGGGTGGCTGTCGCCGAACAGTGGGAGGGGTGGGTCGCCGATCGGCCAGGCGGTGAGTGCGGCGAGTTCGCCGCTGCGAAGTCTCAGCGGCCAGCGCCATGGCACTTTCGCATCGTCAAGGTGTGCGGGGTGCTCGGCGACGAGCTTGAGCCGGGACTCGCTGGTTTCAAGTCCCCGCAGTGCGCCACGGGCTTGGTTAATGAGGTGGTGGAGCCGTCCCTGGATCGAGCCTGTTGCGCCGAGGCGGAGCGTGGCGTGAAAGCCATGCTGCTCGCTTCGCAGGGGTTTCGTGCTGGACTGCCGTCGCGGCTGAGGGGGTGCGCCGAGCAGAAAATCAACCCAGCCCGGTGCGGCATTCTGTGCCCACTCACGAGGAGCGATGCGTTGCCCGAGCAGGAGCTGCAGCGTGAGTTGCTCGTCGGCGGTGAGCGCAGCGAGCGCACCGAAAAGACCACGCACGACTGCCTTGATGCTGTCATTCCCGGTAGCGAGCGAACTCCCCGTCAGGTGGAGCTTGGCGGCGAGTCCCATCTCGGTGCGCACCCGTCGCGGCTTCAAGAGGCGAACCGCAAGATGGGTGGTAAGTACCTGCTTGAGATCCGGGAGCCGGGATGCACGAGCGGCGATCAGCCAGCGTGCGCCGTTCGCGTCCGCTCGAACTTCGAGCGCAACCGTGCCCAGCTCTGGTGCGGTGGCGATACGTTCGAGAACGACGGTGGCCGCTTCCGGGGTGAGCGCGTCGGCGAAATGGAGTTCACGCCACTCCCACGAGTGATCGTGCGACTGCGGTTTTCGCCCTTTGTCGTGAGAATTTTTACTCATGGTTGCCACCCCCTTCGCTCGATTCGTTCCCCTTCTTATGAGCCATCCGGCTCTTTTGGTCAAGGTCGAGCGCGAGGAGCGCGAGTGCCTTGGCATAGGCGTCCAGATCGAACTCCTTCTTCCACACCGGCACGATGCGGTGTCTGCCACCGTCGCGCCGCGTGTACTTGCGTTTCGTTCGCTTCGTCATGATCGTCTCCTTTCGTGTTGCGCGGTGCGGGTTAGTCCCAGTACTGCCGCCTCCGCCACCACCACCTGGCGGCGGCGAGGGCGGCGGCGAGCAGGCCGATGATGAGGAAGA
>JBEBUJ010000106.1:0-6100 GCA_040393365.1 Leucobacter denitrificans | reverse complement strand
CACGGCGGTGTGAACCCACACATCTGGACCTCGCCCCGCAACGCCATTGGCATGGTCGACGAGATTGCGCAGGGATTTGCCGCCGCAGACCCCGAGAACGAGGCCGAGTACTCGCAGCGCGCATCGGAGTACCGGGCAACGCTCTCAGCCTTGGATGAGTGGATCAGCACCCAATTCGAGCAAATTCCCGAGGCCGATCGCGTGCTTGTGAGCGGACACGACTCCCTGCATTATTATCTTGAGGACTACGGCATCGAGTTTGCTGGCTCGATCATTCCGAGCTTTGAAGACAACGCCGAACCGAGTGCCGCAGAGATTGATGACCTCATTGCAACGATTCAGGAACGAGGGGTGAAGGCTGTGTTCGTAGAGTCGTCGATGAGTCCCAAGCTCGCTCGCACGATCGCCAAGGAGGCGGGTGTCACCGTCGTCGACTCTGAGACCCTGTTCGCCGACTCGCTCGGCGCAGAGGGGACCGGCGCTGAGACCTACGTCGCGGCGACGATTCACAACACGCGGGTGATCGTCGAGGCTTGGGGTGCGAGGCCAACTGAGCTTCCAGCCGAGCTAGGGGGGTGAGGCGTGAGTGCCATGGCTGAGCCAGCAGTCGCACTGAACTGGGCCGCATTCGGGTATGGGGGTGAGCCTCGAGTCGAGCACCTCAATCTCGTTGTGCCGCGCGGTGCCGCAGTGGCACTCATTGGTCCAAATGGCTCGGGTAAGTCAACGCTGCTTAAGGGGCTGCTCGGCCTCGCCGAAATCACCTCAGGTCAAGCAGTGGTGCTGGGGAGCACTCCGGAGCAGGCACGAAGGCGCGTCGGCACCCTCCCGCAGTCGGATGCTCGAGACATCAGCCTCCCCATTACGCTGCGCAGGGTCGTGACGATGGGCCTCTACCGAAACGTGGGTCCACTCGGGCGCATCGGCAAGCTCGGGCGTGAAGCCGTGAGCCGAGCTATCGAGCGGGTCGGACTTGAGCATCATGAGCACCGCCTCTTTGGTGAACTGTCTGGCGGGCAGCAACAGCGGGCCATTCTTGCGCGGGCACTCGTTTCCGATCCACAATTGTTGCTGCTCGACGAGCCATTCAATGGACTCGACCGTGAAAATCGCGAGATGCTGCTTGATCTCGTGCGCACGCAGCGTGATGAGGGTCGAACCGTGATCGTCTCGACGCATGACTTGGAGATTGCGCAGCGGGCGTGTACGCACGTGCTGCTGCTTGCGAACGGTCACCTGCCGGGACAACCGGGACACCCGACCGCATTTGGTCCGCTCGACGAAGCGCTCACGCTCGCTGCCGTGCAACACGCATTCCACGACTCGACCGTTGAACTCGACCAGCACACGGTCACAACGACGCGCGAAATCGACGCACCATGACCGATGTCGGGCTCTTCGCGATGTTCTCGCTTCCGTTCATGATGCGCGCGCTCGTTGCCATAGCGATACTCTCGGTTGCCGCGGGCGCTGTGGGTGTCTTCATTAACTTTCGTGAGCTTGAATTTGTGAGCGATGGGCTCGTCCACGCGGTGTTTCCAGGCCTCGTTATCGGCATGCTTGTCGGTGGCAGCGCGGGGCTCCTCCCGGGTGCGGTCATCGCGGCGGTGCTCGCCGCGGCGTTGTTTGCGTTACTCGGTCGCACCGGTGGATCGGGCAGGGACGCTGGCATCGCGGTGACACTCACTGGCCTCTTCAGCCTCGGTGTGGTGATCGTTTCGCGGAGCGAGAGCTACGTATCCCAGTTGCAAGAGCTGCTGTTCGGGCGCATCCTCACGGTTACCGTCGCCCAGCTTTGGCAAATCGCAGTCGTCGCCGCTGCGGCCCTCGTGATCATCTGGTGTGCGCGCCGCGCGCTGCTTTTTCGCGCGTTCGACCCCGCGGGGTTTGAGAACGCGGGGCTGAACGCCTTTCGCACCGATCTCGCATTGAATGTTGCTGTGGCGCTCTTGGTTGTTGCGGGAGTTCAGGCGCTCGGCGTGCTCATGGTGATCGCGATTCTGGTGCTGCCTGTGGCGATAGCGCGAATGCTCTCTCGTGTGCTGTGGACACTTATGCCAATTGCGACACTTATCATGTTTGGTGCGGGAAATCTGGGACTCTGGGCATCATTTGAATGGTCAGTGCGCGGGAGTATTTCGGCTTCCCCAGGCGCGCTCATTGTGCTCATTCTTATTTCGGCATACATTGTCGTGGTCGGCGTTTCATTCGCGGCCCAGAGTCTCAGTCGAGACTCCACAGAGCGAGCGCAGGTGGCTGCATGAGTTATATCGAGCTCGCTGCACTCGAGCTGACCATCCTGGGGTTGCTCGCGGGCGTTGCTGGCACGCTCATCGTGTATCGTCGACGCTCCTTCTTCGCGGTTGCACTGAGTCACGCCACCTTTCCGGGCGGAGTCGTGTTCGCCGTGCTCGGCTGGAACCTCCTCATTGGCCAGGCTCTTTTCGCCATCGTGCTCGTCATGATCATGGGCTTGCTCGAGCGCATTCCGCGACAGGGGCGACAGGTGTCGAGCGGTATCGTGCTTGCGCTCGGGTTTGCACTCGGCACCCTACTCGCAAGCGCGAATCCTGGACTCGGGGTTCCCGTCGAAGCGCTCCTTGTCGGATCGCCGCTCGGGGTTACCACCGCTGATGTCGGCGCGGCAGCAGCGGTGCTCGCCGTTTCGCTCTTCGTGTTGTCACTCTTTGGGCGCCGAGTGCTGTTCCATACCTTTGATCCCGCGGGTTATCGTGCAGCTGGCTTTCGGTCATGGCCGGTTGAGCTTGCCGTTACCGGAATTATTGCCGCCGCTGTCGTTGTAGCGATGCCTGCAGTCGGGGCGATCCTTGGTGTTGCGATCCTTATCGCACCCGCAGCAGCGGCCCGGCTGATTGCCCCGTCGCTCACATGGGTGCCCCCAATTGCGGCGGTGCTTGGAATCGCGAGTGGGCTCGCTGGGCTGTGGGTCTCGCGTAGCTTTGACCTCGCGACGGGTGGAGCGATCGGTCTGGTGGCGACCGCGATCTATGTGCTCGCGCACTCGGTCGCCCCGTTGCGAAGACTTGCTGCGCCACGCACGGCAGCGATGGTCGGAGGAGGATAAGTCATGCAGCCCAAACGGAATACCTGGCAGCGCGAGGCGGTGCGTGTTGAGCTTCACGCTGCTTCGGGCTTTGTGAGCGCACAAGATCTACATCGTCGGCTGAAGGCAGACGGATCCACCGTGGGTCTCGCGACCGTGTACCGCGCACTCGCGAGCCTCGCAGACACCGGCGAGGCCGATACCTTGCAGTCGCCAGAGGGTGAAGCGCTCTTTCGCTCGTGCGAGACGACCGGCCACCATCACCACCTCGTGTGCCGTAGTTGCGGGGACACGAAGGAGCTCGCCTCCACGGTTGTCGAGGACTGGGCGAGCCGAGTGGGCGCCGAGCATGGCTACACCGAGATTGGTCACGTCGTGGATCTCTTTGGGCTTTGCCCGAACTGCGCCAAACGCGGCTGATCAGGGTTTTGGTCCAACCAGACTCCTGATGAGCCTGTGCATAACACCTCGGTAACGGGGTGTACGCCGCGCCCCAATGCCCGGTAGCTTACCAAGCATGGGAGATACCACAGCGGTCAGAGTCGTCCGCGATCACGACGATCCACTTGTCGAGATCAAGGACGTGAACAAGCACTACGGTGAGCTTCACGTGCTCAACAACATCAACACCACGGTTGGGCGCGGTGAAGTTGTTGTCGTGCTCGGCCCATCGGGCTCAGGCAAGTCGACACTGTGCCGGGCGATCAACCGCCTGGAGACCATCGACTCCGGCACCATCACGATTGACGGCAAGAAGCTCCCCGAAGAGGGCAAAGACCTGGCAACGCTGCGCGCAGACGTTGGCATGGTCTTTCAGTCGTTCAACCTGTTTGCCCACAAGACGATCCTTGAGAACGTCACGCTCGGGCCAATCAAGGTTCGTGGTCTCAAGCGGAAGGCCGCCGAGGAGAAAGCGATGGCGCTCCTCGACCGAGTGGGTATCGCAAACCAGGCGAAGAAGCTCCCGTCTCAGCTTTCGGGCGGTCAGCAGCAGCGCGCCGCGATCGCCCGGTCGCTCGCGATGGATCCAAAGCTCATCTTGCTCGACGAGCCGACCTCGGCACTCGACCCCGAGATGATCAACGAGGTGCTCGAAACGATGATCGGTCTTGCAAACGACGGCATGACGATGGTTGCCGTGACACACGAGATGGGCTTCGCGCGACGTGCGGCTGACCGCATCCTGTTCATGGCTGACGGCCAGATCGTTGAGGAAGCGACGCCAGAGCAGTTCTTCACCGATCCCAAGACCTCTCGGGCGAAAGACTTCCTATCGAAGATCCTCGGCCACTAACTACACAAAGCTCCCGCAACCGGCACAATCGGCTGCGGACCCTAACGGCCGACACCACCGGCCATATTCAATGAGGAAGGCAAGAAACATGCGAATTGCGAAATGTATCGCGGTGATCGCTGCGGCTGGCGCACTTGCGCTGACGGCATGCTCATCGGGCACCCCGGGTGACACCGGTACTGATGACGCACCCACAGTTGCAGAAGACGTGCAGTTTGATGAGGGCACGACGATGGCCAAGCTCAATGAGGCGGGCAAGATCACCATTGGTACCAAGTTCGACCAGCCACTCTTCGGCCTGATGAACCCGACGACGAACATGCCCGAGGGCTTCGACGTTGAGATCGGCAAGCTCATTGCGGCAGAACTTGGCATCTCCGAAGACAATATCGAGTGGAAGGAAGCGGTTTCGGCAAACCGCGAGCCATTCATCGAGAACGGTCAGGTCGACATCGTCGTTGCGACGTACACGATCAATGACACTCGCAAGGAAGTAGTGAGCTTCGCAGGCCCGTACTACATTGCAGGTCAGGATTTGCTCGTGCTCGCTGGCAACCCTGACGGCATCACCGGCATTGATGATGTCAAGGGCCAGAAGGTGTGCTCGGTCACCGGTTCGACCTCGGAGCAGAATTTGAAGGATGCGGGAGTAGAAGTACTCGCAACCGACACCTACTCGAACTGCCTTGAGCCGCTGCGCTCGGGTGACGTCGTCGCCGTATCGACCGACAACGTGATCCTCGCTGGCCTCTCGTCGCAGAACGAGGGCGAGTTTGAGGTCGTCGACAACCCCTTCACCTCCGAGCCTTACGGCATCGGCCTGGCGAAGGACGACACCGATTTCCGCAACTTCATCAACGATGTGCTTGAAGCATCGTTCGAAGACGGGTCGTGGGCAGCTGCTTGGGAGAGAACCGCTGGCACCGTGCTGAGCACGCCGGAGCCACCGACCATCGACCGTTACTAGTCGCGTGTGGTGGGTGGATCGTGATCCACCCACCACCAACCCACCCGCCACCGCACCGGAAGGTATCGAATCGTGCAGGTTCTTATCGATAACTTTGGAAGCGTCTTAGACGGCTTCCTCATGACGCTCCTGCTGCTCGTTTGCGGTGGCCTCGGGGCCATGATCTTGGGCCTCATCACCGCAACGATGCGTATCTCGCCCGTGGCGTCACTTCGAGCGTTTGCGACGGGATACACCGAGCTCATTCGCAATATCCCGCTCGTGATGATCTTCATTTTCATGGTCTTCGTGCTTCCACTCATCGCCCCGAACAAACCGCCGTACGTGGTGCTCGCAATGATCGCTCTCGCGGTGTACACCTCCCCGTTTGTCGCGGAGGCGCTTCGAAGCGGAATCAACGGCGTGCCAGTCGGGCAGGCCGAAGCAGCGCGTTCGGTCGGACTCACATTCGGTCAGACGCTCACAATCATCGTGCTCCCACAGGCGCTGCGCATGGTCGTGCCGCCGCTCATCAACGTCTTTATCGCGCTTACGAAGAACACGTCCGTCGCGGGCGGCTTCTTCATCGTCGAGCTCTTCGCAACGGCGCGAGCGCTCACCAACAGTCACGGTAACGCAGTGATCTCGATCCTCATTGGTATCGCGATCTGCTACCTCATCATCACAGTTCCCCTCGGCCTCATAGCTGGTCGCATCGAGAAGAAGGTGAGGGTACTCCGATGACCGCTCAAGCTTCAGTCCTCTACGACGCGCCCGGCCCGAAGGCACGGCAGCG
>JBEBUJ010000105.1:0-6154 GCA_040393365.1 Leucobacter denitrificans | reverse complement strand
AAAAGTGACCGAGGAGATCGCGCGTATCCGCGGTGTTCCCGCCGGGATGAAGTGTGTGAGTCCAGCGCAACACCGCGTGTTCTCTACTCCAACGGAGCTCATCGAGTTCGTCGCCCAGATGCGCGAACTCTCGGGCGGAAAGCCGGCGGGGTTCAAACTGTGCGTCACCTCTCGCGAAGATGTGCTCGCGATCTGCAAGGCTATTCTCGCGGTTGGTACGTCACCCGATTTCATCATCGTCGATGGATCAGAGGGTGGAACGGGGGCGGCGCCTGTCGAGTTTGAGGATCACATGGGAACTCCTCTTACTCAGGGGCTTTTAACCGTTCACAATGCCCTCGTCGGTACGGGATTGCGGTCGCAGATTCGTGTCGCGGCTTCCGGCAAAGTTGCGGAAGGAAACGATGTGGTGAAGCGTCTCATTCAGGGTGCCGACTATGTGAATTCGGCGCGGGCAATGATGATGGCGCTTGGTTGCATTCAGTCGCTTCGCTGTGCGACGAACACCTGCCCAGTGGGCGTCGCCACTCAAGACAAACGCCGTGAGCGCGCACTCGATGTGCCAACAAAGGCTGAGCGGGTCTATCGCTATCAGAAGAACACGGTGAGGGAGGCTCTTCGCATCATGGCCTCGATGGGAGCACGCACGGCTGCTGACCTCCGTCCAGAGATGCTCCGGAGAAATCTTGGGGAGGATCACAGCGGGTCGTACGCCGAGATCTATCGGTGGCTGCAACCTGGCGAACTTCTTGCAGATCCGCCTGAGGAGTGGGCGCATGATTGGGAACACTCGAGTGCCGATCGTTTCGGTTTACTTGCACCGCGCGCAACCTGAGTAAGCACGTTGGGATTGTGGGGCGGGGCCTATTCAGCGCGTGAGGGTCACTCGGTTTGCTTAGACGTATTTGACAAAACTATTGACTTAGTTTTGTGGGATCCTGCATTCTCGAATCATGTCAGAGAAGTCAGCGCCACAACCCGTTGGCACCGTCGAACCAGAGTATGAGCTGTGGGATCCGATTGATGTTGATGTAGCGGGAGTTTTTAGGAATCTCCCGGCTGACGATGTCGCCTATCGCGATCGTGCACGTGAGTTCGTGCAAGCCGAGGTCCGTCCGGTCATCAACGACCTGTGGGAGCGTGCCGACTATCCGCTCGACCTCGCCAAACGACTCGGAGACCTTGACCTGCTCCGCGACGGTATCGATGTGCCTGGATTTCCGCGGCAGAGCCTGCTCGCCGCCTGCCTCACGACGATGGAGCTCGCGCGAGGCGACGGTTCGATCGCAACCATTGTTGCGGTGCAGGGCGCGCTCGCACTGCGATCCATCGCACTGTGTGGATCGGAAGCGCAAAACGACCGCTGGCTCGAACCCCTCGCTCGCGGCACCGAACTCGGCGCCTTCGCACTCACCGAACCGACGCACGGGTCGGACTCGGTCAGCCTCGAAACGCGCGCTGAAGCAGACGGCGATGGCTACGTGATCAATGGCCATAAGAAGTGGATCGGCTCTGGCAACGTCGGGGCGGTCTCAGTCGTGTGGGCGCGCGGCGATGACGGGCAGGTGCAGGGTTTTCTCGTGCCGCAAGACACGCCGGGGTATCGCGCGAGCACGATCGAGGGGAAGGGCTCGCTTCGCGCAATCTGGCAAGCGAACATCGAGCTCGACGGCGTGCGAGTTGATGCGTCAGCGCGCATGCCGGGGGCACGCACGTTCAAGGACACTGCCCGTGTACTGCAAGCAACGCGACTTGGAGTTGCGTGGGCCGCTCTAGGACACGCACACGCGGTGTACGAGAGCGCGGTGCATTACGCGAAGCAGCGTCTGCAGTTTGGTCGCCCGCTCGCCGCATCCCAGATCGTGCAAAACCGACTTGCCGACATGCTCAGTGAGCTCACCTCACTTCAGACATTGCTCATGAGCCTGACACAGGCTGAAGAGCAAGGCGAGCTTTCGGGTCCCGGGGCATCACTCGGCAAGTACACCGCGACACGTGCGGCTCGTGATCTGGCACGCAACGCCCGCGACCTTCTCGGCGGCAATGGGATCCTCATCGAGAATCGCGTGTTCCGGCACTTCGCCGACGTGGAGGCAATCCACACCTACGAAGGCACAGAGACCGTGCAGGCACTCATTATCGGCCGCGAAATCACTGGAATCAGTGCATTCGCCTGACCTCAGAACTCGACTACATTGAACACCACACCAAGCGCACATAAGCGAAGGGAACAACCGCCATGCAACGAAACATTTACGAAGAAATTCATGATGACTTCCGCGGAGTCGTAAAGGAATTCGTCAAAAGGTACGCCACCCCCGAGAAGGCTCGCCAGTGGGAAGAAGCTGGCGAGGTGGATCGCGACACCATGAAGGCTGCGGCAGAACACGGCATTATCGGCCTCTCTATTCCGGAGGAGTTCGGCGGTGCCGGGATGCTGCAGGACTACCGGTTCCGATCGATCGTTAACGAGGAAGTGATCGGTGCGGGTCTCGGCTCGCTCGCGGGCGCGTTCGGCATTCAAGATGATCTCGCGGCGCCGTATCTCGTGCACATGGGCACCCAGGAGCAGAAAGAAAAATGGCTGCCGCGGATGGCTACCGGAGAGATTCTTGGCGCGCTCGGCATGACCGACCCCGGTGCGGGCAGTGACCTGCGCGGCGTCACTACCAACGCGAAGAAGGTCGAAGGCGGCTACATTCTCAACGGCGCAAAAACCTTTATCTCATCGGGTAAAACCGCCGACATCGTGGTCACCTTTGTGAAGACCGGCGAGGGCAATCGGCCCGACGCGTTCAGCCTGCTGATTGTCGAAGACGGTATGGAAGGATTCGAACACAGTAAGAAGCTCAGCAAGATGGGGTTCCACGGGTGGGATACCGTCGAGATGTCATTTTCCGATGTCTTTGTTCCCGAGGAGAACCTCATCGGAGGCGTCGAAGGGCAGGGCTTTCTCCAACTGATGATGAACCTGCCACTTGAGCGACTCTCCATCGGTGTTGCAGCCGCAGCGGCGGCAGAGGCTGCCCTGAACTGGACACTCGATTACACGAAGAGCCGTGAGGCATTTGGCCAGCCGATCGCTGACTTCCAGAACACACGTTTCAGGCTCGCTGATATGGCGACAACGGTTGACGTGTTGTGGGCCTATGTGGATCGAGCAATGGATCTCTACAGCCAAGGGAAACTCAGCGCTGACGAGGCCGCGAAGGTGAAGTTCTGGTGCACCGAACGCGAGTGGGAAGTGCTCGATCAGGGCGTGCAGTTGCACGGCGGCTACGGATACATCACCGAGTACCCAATCGCGAAGGCCTTCCTCGACGCCAGAGTGCATCGCATTTACGGTGGCACGAACGAGATCATGCGTGAGATCGTCGCTCGGGCAGTCACCGGACGTAAGTAAAGCGTGCTGCGCCCAAGAGCGGGAGGTGGTTTAAGACTGCTCGCTCCCCGGCGGAGCTATCTCTGAGACGGGTTCGAAGCGATCCACACTGAGCGAAAGTTTGCGTAGCAGCGTGGCGAGGCGCTCGCGCTCCGCGCGGGTCACGGCCCCGAGCATGCGCTCCTCCGCATCGGTGAGTCTCGTCATCGCCGCGTCGACCAGTGTCTGGCCCTGTTCGGTCATCTCGACAAGTACGCCGCGGCCGTCGTTCGGATCGGTGAGTCTCCGCACCAGACCTCGCTCGACGAGCCGATCGATACGGTTGGTCATGGTGCCGCTTGACACCATCGTTTGCCGTACCAAGAACTTTGGGCTTTGCCGGTATGGGCTTTCAGAACGCCGAAGCACAGCAAGTACGTCAAACTCCCAATATGTGAGCCCCGAGCGGTCGAACGCGTGCGCGCGCGCACGATCGAGATGCTTTGCGATGCGTGAGAGCCTCGAAAACACCGTCAAGGGGCCGAGATCGAGGTCAGGGCGGGCCGCTTCCCAAGCAGCAATTATGGAATCAACCTCATCCGTGGCCCCCGGCTTATGAATTTCCATATGCGCCATTATTCCCGCTAGACGGTGAAATTGTGAACTGTCTGGCCGAACGTGTCCACAAGGGGCTCCAGAGTCTGGCAGACTATATCCGTGCCGTTTTCGGTGCGGTCCGCCTTGGTGTAATGGCAGCACGACAGCCTTTGGAGCTGTTAAGTCTAGGTTCGAATCCTAGGGGCGGAGCGAGTATCGGCGAAGCGTTGCCTCGTCGGCTCGCTCCGAAAGCGGTGCCCACGGCACCGGGTATTGGGGTGGCAAAGCCTCTCCGCGTGTTGGGAGCAGCAATGAGGAAGGATTCCCACATGGCAGATCGCTCACTCGCGGTAGTGATTCTGGCCGCCGGCCAGGGCACGCGAATGAAATCGGCACTTCCGAAGGTGCTGCATCGAATCGGTGGGCGTTCGTTGATCGCGCACGTGCTCGACACCGCTGCTGGGCTGAATCCTGAGTATGTCGTTGCCGTGGTGCGCCACGAGCGTGAACAGGTTTCGGCGGCAATTCTTGACCACGCGCCCGACACGACGATCGTCGACCAAGACGATATTCCGGGCACGGGGCGTGCAGTAGAGCAGGCCCTGTCGGCGCTGCCTCGCGATTTTGCTGGATCGGTTGTGGTGCTCTCTGGAGACGTGCCGCTCATAGACGTGCCGACGATTGATGGGCTTCTCGCCGCCCATCTCGAACAGCGACGCGCGATGACGCTGCTCTCGACGAATCTCGCAAACCCGACCGGACTCGGCCGAATCCTGCGTGATGCAAGCGGCGCAATGACGGGCATCGTCGAAGAGAAAGACGCTGACGATGAGCAGCGTCAGATCACTGAAATCAACGGCGGGGTGTACGTATTCGGCTTCGAGCCGCTCTCGCGTGCGCTCGCAGACATCGACACGAACAATGCGCAGGGTGAGAAGTACCTCACCGATGCTGCGACGAGAATTCTCGCAAGTGGTGGTGGTGTTGAAGCGGTAGCTACCGATGACCCGTGGGTCATCGCCGGCGTGAATGATCGGGCGCAGTTGGCCGAAGCTGGCCGTGAGCTGAATGCGCGAATCGTGCGCGAGCATCAGCGAAACGGGGTGACGATTCAGGACCCAACCACCACTTGGATCGATGCCGATGTTTCGATTGAGGCAGACGTGGAAGTGCGGCCGGGCACCTACTTGCACGGTGCAACTTCGATCGCATCAGGTGCGATTATTGGACCCGACACGACGCTTGTGGACTGTGAAGTCGGAGAAGGCGCGCATATTCGACGCTCGGAGGCCACCCTTGCGGCGTTTCAAGCCGGCGCCAACGTCGGGCCGTTCGCCTTCATCCGCCCCGGCACAGAACTTGGCAAGAACGGCAAAATCGGCGCATTCGTCGAGGCGAAGAACGCGAAGATCGGTGATGGATCGAAGGTACCTCACCTGAGCTACGTCGGCGATGTGACGATCGGTACCGACTCGAATATAGGTGCGGGGACGATCGTCGCGAACTATGACGGTGTGCAGAAGCATCACACGGTCGTGGGCGACGCGGTGCGAATCGGGTCGAAGAATGTGCTCATCGCTCCGGTTACCGTTGAAGACGGAACGTACACGGCGGCGGGAACAATTGTTCGAAAGAATGTTCCCGCGGGATCGCTCTCGATGACGGTTGCGCCACAGCGCAACATCGAAGGCTGGGTTGCCGAGCACCGACCCGGCACCAATAGCGCAGAGGCAGCGCAACAGGCCCAGGCTGACAAGCCAAAGTCTGCACAAGACATATAGATATCACTCACCACAGGCAGTTTTGGCGAAGGGCAAACAGGGGAAGCATCGATGAGCAAAATCGAGATGACGGGTCAGAAGAAGCTCGTTCTGATTTCTGGGCGGGCTTACCCCGAGCTTGCCGAGCAAGTCGCTGCGGAACTGGGAGCAGAACTTGTTCCCACCGACGCGCGCACATTTGCGAATGGCGAACTGTACGCACGCTTCGACGAGAGTGTGCGTGGCTCAGATGCATTCGTCATTCAGTCACACACCAATCCGATCAACGAGTGGGTGATGGAGCAGCTCATCATGGTCGACGCGCTCAAGCGTGCCTCGGCCAAGCGCATCACCGTGGTCGCGCCGTTCTACCCCTACTCTCGCCAGGACAAGAAGGGCCGCGGGCGCGAGCCAATCTCCGCGCGCCTTATCGCAG
>JBEBUJ010000104.1:0-6264 GCA_040393365.1 Leucobacter denitrificans | reverse complement strand
CGATCTTCCAGCGCGGCGAGACCCAGATCCTGGGCGTCACCACGCTGAACATGCTGAAGATGGAGCAGCAGATCGACTCGCTCTCACCGACGACGTCGAAGCGCTACATGCACCACTACAACTTCCCGCCATACTCGACCGGTGAGACCGGTCGCGTGGGAAGCCCGAAGCGCCGCGAGATCGGTCACGGCTTCCTGGCCGAGCGTGCGCTCGTACCAGTTCTGCCAAGCCGCGAAGAGTTCCCCTACGCGATCCGTCAGGTATCCGAGGCACTCGGCTCGAATGGTTCAACCTCGATGGGCTCGGTCTGCGCTTCGACCCTGTCGTTGCTCAACGCTGGTGTGCCACTGCGCGCTCCCGTCGCTGGCATCGCAATGGGGCTCGTTTCCGACACGGTGAATGGTGAGACGCGGTACGCAACGCTCACCGACATCCTCGGTGCGGAAGACGCGCTCGGCGACATGGATTTCAAGGTCGCAGGTACCGCGGAGTTCGTGACCGCCCTGCAGCTCGATACGAAGCTCGACGGAATTCCCTCCGACGTACTCGCGGGCGCACTCTCGCAGGCGAAGGAGGCGCGCACCGCGATCCTCGAGGTCATCGATCAGGCGATCGACACACCAGACGATATGGCGCCCACCGCGCCTCGTGTCATCAGTGTGCAGATCCCAGTCGACAAGATCGGTGAGCTCATTGGGCCAAAGGGCAAGACCATCAACGGTATTCAAGATGAAACCGGCGCCGACATCTCGATCGATGACGACGGCACGGTCTACATCGGTGCGGTTGACGGGCCTTCTGCAGAGGCCGCGCGCGTTCAGGTGAACGCCATCGCGAACCCGCAGAACCCAGAGGTTGGCGAACAGTACCTCGGTACTGTCGTGAAGAACGCCGCATTCGGCGCGTTCGTGTCGCTGCTTCCGGGCAAGGATGGACTGCTGCACATCTCTGAGGTGCGCAAGCTCGTCGGCGGCAAGCGCATCGACTCTGTCGATGAGGTGCTCTCTATCGGCCAGAAGATTCTCGTGAAGATCACGAAGGTCGACGACCGTGGCAAGCTCTCGCTCGAGCCTGTGCTTGAGGAGAAGGCCGAGGAGTCGGCTGAGGCGGAGGCTCCAGCAGACGCCGAGTAACCCGTTCGATGCCTAGCGCAGACCCCTGTCGCCCGAACGGGCGATGGGGGTTTTGCGCGCTAGGCTGGAGGGATGCGTGATCCAATCCAGCTTCCACTCGACCTGCCCGAACTCGCCGTCGATCTGAGCGGTGGGGAAGTGCGTCGCACGGTGCATCCGAGCGGCCTCCGAGTACTCACCGAGCGCATGCCAGCATCGAGGTCGGTGAGCATCGGGTTCTGGGTGGGAGTCGGGTCACGAGACGAGCAGGCAGAACGCAGCGATGCGCCCGGCAGTTTGGGATCCACTCACTTTCTTGAGCACCTGCTGTTCAAGGGCACCCCGACGCGTGATGCGTATGAGATCGCTACTGGATTCGATCGCATCGGGGCCGAGCACAACGCTCTCACCGCCAAGGAATACACCTGCTACTACGCGAAGGTGCGCGATGCCGATTTCGAGCAGGCGGTGACCTCGCTCGCCGACATGGTGACGAACTCGGTACTCGACCGGGGCGAGTTCGAGACCGAACGAGGGGTCATTCTCGAGGAGCTCGCGATGGCAGCCGATGACCTCGCAGACGTAGCGAACGAGCGCTTCTTCGAGGAGGTCTTCGAAGACCACTCCTTGGGCAGGCCGATCGGTGGGAACCCCGAGACGATCCTCGCGGCGAATCGAGATGACGTGGATCGGCACTATCATCACCGGTACGATCCCTCGACGCTCGTGATTACCGCGGCAGGCGCGGTGGATCATGACCGCCTCGTCGCGCTCGCACTTGCAGCCCTTGATGCCTCGCACGAGGAGCGGTGGCGCACTGATGTGTCTCGTGTACCGGTTCGCCGCGCGACGAGCGCGGCCCCGGCAGTAGCGCCCGCGAACGTAAATCAGCGGGTCGTGAAAGTGGATCGACCGAGCGAGCAGATCAACCTCCTGCTCGGCACGAGGGGATTGCCCATAGGGGACCCGCGCCGATTCGCCTTTGGCATCATGAACTCCGTGCTTGGCGGCGGAATGTCGAGTCGGCTCTTCCAAGAGATCCGCGAAAAGCGAGGGCTTGCATACACGGCATATTCTTTTGGTGCGAGCTACACAGACGCCGGACTCTTTGGCATATACGCCGGCAGCGCGCCCGAAAAGACCGCGGCCGTGCTCGAGGTGAGCAAGACTGAACTCGCGCGCATGGCATCCGAGGGCATTACCGAAGAGGAGTTCCAGCGTTCGCTCGGGCAAATCGCGGGCTCCTCGGCACTTGCGCTTGAGGACTCAGACACCCGAATGGGGCGACTTGCGAGAGCAGAACTCGGAACCGGAGAGCTCTACGATCTCGACGCGTCGCTCGAACGGTTCGAAGCGGTGACCGCCGAGGAGATCACCGCGGTCGCCTCGACCCTTGCAGAGTCACCGCTCACGGTCGTCGCTGTGGGCGACACCGCGAAGGCCGTCATCCCCGAGTAGTAGTTTCACTGAGGCCGCAGCGAGACTACTCTCCGCGAAGACGGCGGATCCCTGCGCGCAGATAGCGCTCGAACGTTGACATCCTCTTGCCTCGGTACTTGCCGAGCAGTGCGGGAATCAGCTGCTTCGTGTGCTCGGTGAGCGCGTAGTGCTCTTCTTGCGAGCGGCGGCGGGTAATGAGCATGCCGAGGTCGAGCCCGCGTGACGCGACCTCGCCGACACCCACGCTTCGAAACCAGAACGCCTCGTCAGGCTCTTCTATGGTCTGCCAGTCGAGATCAGCTGAGACGAACTCGAGCGAACCGTCGTCGCCGACGCGGTACTTCCCGGTTTGCGGGGCTTCGGTGAGCCACTCGGTGGTGTCGCGCTGATGCTGCATGACGAGGGTTGACCAAGTCTGACCGTCGAGCGCAGCTGCGGCTTCCGCGTGGATCGCATCGAGATCAAGCTCGAGCGGCACTCCGGCGTATTCGAGCAGGTGAAACGCGAAGAGCGGCAGGGCCGGGTGTGGATCGGGTCGGCCAGGAGCACCAATAAGGCCCTGAAGATTTGAGTGGGAGGACGATCCACTGATTCTTGGGTTGAGCTCCCCGAGGTACACATCGCCGGTATCGGTGTCGAGAAGTGTGCTCACCTCGAGAATGCCCCGGTACCCCTCTTGCGAGAGCCTGGCGCAAAACTTCTGAACGACCTCCATGACTTTTGCTCGGGTTTCGGCCGACACGAGTGACGGGTACATCTCGCTGCCCGACCAGCCTCCCTTGTATCGGGTGAGCTCGGGATGGCCGGTGTTCTCGCGAAGCACTGGCCCGACGACGGTGCCGGCGCTCGTGATGATTGCTTCCGACGCGAGAGGCTGGTGGTTGATGTAGCGCATCACCTTGATCTGCGGCGCACTCGCGCCCTGCCCAGTGATCTCAGATTCGACCTTGTCGAAGTCGGCACGAGACGACACGAAATAGGTCGTGCGGCCCGAGTCTCCGTAGGGGAGTTGGATCACCAAACGGTCACCGAGATCCGCAGCCTCGGCTTGAGCCCGCAGGTCAGCCCAACTGCCGATTCGCGTGAGGATGTTCGGAACGCTCGGCGTGCCAGCTTCGTTGCCGAGTTCAGTGGTGACGATTTTCGAATCGAGGTGCTTTCGAAGCGCAACGCTCGGCATGATGAGTTCGTATCCGAGCTCTGCGCACAACCGCTCCGTCTGCTCGTCAAACATCGCAATCACGATCTGCGGGGTGTACCCCCCCGGCGTGTGCTCAGCGATATAGTGCTGCACCTGATCGTTTCGCAGGAGCCAATTGGCGACGGCGACGTTACCTCGTGGCTCGAGCTTCGGAATGTTCGTAGGCGTGAATGCCCGAGGATGCCGCCCGTCCCAACTGTCGCTCAACGTGATGAATCGAAATCCCTTGGCCACTCGTTCGACGCCCAAGAGGTTAGTGGCACTGCGGCTTAAGTAAAAAATCGGTTGGGGTGATTCGGCGAGATACGTTTTGATCTCTTCAATTGTGTGGAGAGGAGTCTCAAGCGGCCGAGGTGCAGTCATAGATCGAGGCTACCTCAGCGGCGTTGGTGTCTGCGCCCCCGCTAGAATCGAGTCATGGTTTCTAGTGTCGCGGTTGCGGGAGCATCGGGAAGACTCGGCTCACTGGTATGCGAGGTCGTTGAGGGGCACGAGCAGTTCGAACTCGTGGCCAAGCTCACCAGCACGAGTCGGCCTGATGCGGGCGCAGACGCCGACATCCTCATCGACGTCACCTCACCCGAGGTATCGCAAGAGATTGTCGAGCGGGCACTCGGCCGCGGCCAGCAGGTGCTTATTGGCACGAGCGGATGGTCTGCAGAGCGCATCACGGGGCTCGAGCAGACCATGTCGAGATATTCGGATCAGGGCGTCATCGTCGTGCCGAACTTCTCGTTGGGATCGGTGCTCGGCACTGCGCTTGCCCAAATTGCGGCGCCGTATTTCGCGAGCATTGAGATTATCGAGGCACATCACCCGAAGAAGGTCGACTCACCATCAGGGACAGCCGTAAGAACCGCAGAACTCATGGCAGAGGTACGCGAGGCTGCGGGCGCTGAGTCAGTGCAGGCGCCGTTTGCGGAACAGCCCGCACGGGGGGAGCTCGTCGCCGGTATTCCTGTGCACAGCTTGCGCCTGTCGGGAGTAGTTGCCAAACAGGAAGTACGTTTTGGTGGACCGGGCGAGGTATTGAGCATTGTGCATGACACGCACTCGAACGAGGCATACATCGCTGGCATTCGAGCCGCACTTGAGGCAGTGCGCGAAGCGCGCGGAGTGACTGTCGGGCTCGATTCGGTGCTCGGCATTGGAGACGGCGAATGAGCGCCCGGGCGCGCGCCCTCGCTGGCGTCATCACCATGAGTGCTCTGTTGGTGCTCTATTTCGTCTTTGCTGGGGTGCGGGCGGTTGCCCTCTTGCGATCCACCGAGGTCATCGCGATTGTTATGGGCGTCGCACTGATTGTCTTGCCGCTCATCGGGGTGTGGGCGCTGCTGCGCGAGATTCTCTTCGGATACCAGGCGACGAAGCTCACAGATCAGCTCACAGATGAAGCACAGCTGCCAGAAGAACTCGTGTCAGAAACTGTCACTCGGCGCACGGTGCGCGACGACGCCGACGCCGCATTCCCGCGGTACCGCGAAGCGGCTGAGGCCGCTCCCGAGAGCTGGAGAGCGTGGATGCGTTTGGGACTCGTGTACGACGCTGCTGGCGATAGGAAACGCGCAAGAAGTGCGATTCGGCAAGCAATCAGCAATAATCGCAACGAAATTCGTGGGAGTTCACCGCAGAATTAGCGAGTATGCGCTGAACGGACGTACAATCATCGACGTTATGGCGGCTTCATCACACGGGGCAGTGGCGCCGCATCACTGCAAAAGATTGGTGAATTTTCGATGAGCAAGTACGACCTCGCGGGTGCGGATCCGGCGACCCGCACACTCGATTCGGTATCAGGCATTAGCAAGAAGGGATTAGAGTCTGGGACGGTCGGCGTCGTCGGTGCCCTTGTCATCGGGCTCTCTGTCTGTGCCCCGGCCTACACGCTGACGTCTGCGGTCGGCCCCGCTGCGAGCGAGGTCGGATTCCAGACCCCCGCGATATTCCTCGTGGGATTCATTCCCATGTTGCTCGTCGCAATTGGGTACCGAGCCCTGAACTCCGCTATGCCTGACTCTGGCACGTCATTCACCTGGGCAACGCGCGCATTTGGTCCGTGGATCGGATGGATGGCTGGGTGGGGACTCATCGCAGCAACAGTGCTCGTGCTCTCGAACCTTGCGGGAATTGCGGTCGAGTTTCTCTTTCAATCGATCGCAATCATGGCCGACAACCCAGCGATCGCAGATATCGCCGACAACCGCTACATCAACATCCTCGTGTGTCTGTGCTTCATGGCGATGGCGACGTTCATCTCCTATCGCGGCATGACCTCGACAAAGATATTCCAGTACATCACCGTGATCTTTCAGGTCGGAGTGCTCTTCTGGTTCATCGCTGCCATGTTCATTGGCGCCGCAGACCCCGCAAACACCGAGGGTGCGATGCCCGAGCTTTCGTGGTTCAACCCACTTGAGGTGTCGAGCTTCAGCGCCTTCGCCGCCGGCATCGCCGTCTCGATCTTCGTCTACTGGGGCTGGGACACCGTGCTCACCATGGGTGAGGAGACGA
>JBEBUJ010000103.1:0-6271 GCA_040393365.1 Leucobacter denitrificans | reverse complement strand
TACACCGGAGGCACTGTGCTGCACCTCTACATGGGGCAGGCAATGCCGTCAGCCGAGTCCTGCCGCAAGCTCGTGAAGCGTTCGCTTGAGCGCTTCCGGCTGCCGTACATCACCATCACCCCCACTTTCTCGATCTGCCCGCAGCACGGCTACGTGTCGGGGCACCACGAGGAGTGCCCGTCGTGTGGGCAGGAATGCGAAGTGTGGACTCGCGTGATGGGATACTTCCGCCCCATCTCGAGCTTCAACATCGGCAAGAAGGGTGAAGCGGCAGAGCGGCTCTATTTCGAAACCCCCGCTGAAACGCTCGAGCCCGCAACCGCCTAACCGCGTAACCCCAGAAAACCCACGAACCCGAAAGGACAAGCGGCATGAACGGCCAGCGTGACAGTGCACCTTTTGGCAGTGACGAACTCAGGATCGCTGGCCTGAATACCTTTTCCACGGTGGATTGGCCCGACAAGATCACCGCCACGGTGTTCTTGCAGGGCTGCCCCTGGGATTGTTTCTACTGTCACAACCCCGCGCTTATCGACACCCGCGCACCCGGCAGTCACACGTGGAGTGAAGTGACTGAGTTGCTTGATCGCCGGGGCGACTTGCTTGATGGGGTGGTGTTCTCAGGCGGTGAACCCACGCTGCAGCGCGCACTCCCCACAGCGATGCGCGAGGTGCGCGAGTACGGACTCGGGGTTGGTCTGCACACCGCGGGCGCCTACCCGGGGCTGCTCGTCAGAGCGCTGCGCTATGTCGACTGGGTGGGCCTTGATATTAAGGCCCACCCCGCCGACTATGCCGAAGTCACCGGCAAGGGGCCAAGCGGTGACAAAGCCTGGAATTCGCTCGAACTTGCGCTCGCCGAGCAGCGTGAGCGGGCGGGATCTGAGCGGCCACTCGATATCGAGGTGCGTACGACAGTACACGCCTCAGCGATTGACGACGAGACGCTGTACGCGCTCGGTGACCGCCTCGCCGACGCGGGCGTCACGACGTGGGCGGTGCAGCGCTTCCGTAGCGTGGGAGTGCGATCCCCGCTCCCGCGCATTGCCGACAGCGGCACCGACACCGAAACCAACGCCGACACAAAACTCACACTCGATCGACTCCCGGCAGAGCGCTTCGCAAGTCTCACAGTGCGTTAACTCGTATTAGAGAAAGATATAGCCGAGGCCCGCGAGCAAGGCCACAATCACCGCATTTGCGAGGAGAGCTGGCAGCAGAATCCGAGCCACGGTGACATCAGTATCGTTCCCGGGGAATAGGAGATTTGCGGTTTGTCTCGACACTTCTGCGCGAGCTGGCGAGCACATGACTGCGGCACCCGAAGCCGCGGTCTGCACCGATACCGCGTGCACTGAATCTAGCCCGAGTCCCGAGGCTGCGACGTTGAGCGGCCCGCTGAGCATCGCGGCTGACGCAGTGTTCGAACTCGTGACAAAGCCAGCAACAAACCCGCTGATGGGCACGAGGAGAGCGAACGCGCCACCCAACAGGGCGATCCCTTCTGCGAGTGACGTGCCCATCCCATTGAGGCTGAGCAGTACGCCGAACAGCACGAAGAGCAGGGTCACGCTAAACGCAGGGCCCCACGCTCTGGTGCTCGATGCGAGCACACTCCAGGTCTCGCGCGATGCCAGTCGAACAAGCAATGGGGTAAAGACAAGCGCGACAGTGAGCCAGGTCGCTGGGTTTGTGAGGAGCTTTGTGTACGTCGAAGGGCCGATAAGAGCGGCGAGGATCGTGCTGAGTGCAAGACCGACAAGCACGATTGCATAGGGCATGAGCCCTCGTACCGCCAAAGCTGTCGGTGGGTGGTACTCCTGGCGCCCTCGACGCGCAAACAGCACGAACACGAGTCCCGAACCGAGCGACGCAATAACGCCCGAGAGCGACGGCGCCACAAACGCATTCACGGCGACCAGCACAATTCCCATGGCCGAAGCCGCCGCAAGGCACTCGATCCACATCTTTGCGCGCAGCGCGGCACCCCCGTGCACAATGAGCATCGTGACCGCGAGAACGAAGATGACGGGCACGTTGTAGAAGGCGGTAACTGTGCCAAGTACTGTTTGGCTGAAACCGGTGAAGTCGGAGGCGACGATGAGCGAGGGCGCGAATGCGCCCCACGGGCACAGCATCATTCCGAGCAGGGCAATCTGGATCGCCTTGAGTTTCGAGAGCCCGGTGCCAATGAGCATGGGTATGCCCGTGATCACCCCGAGACCCCACCCCACCAGCGACTCGATGAGGGGGACTAACACGAGCCCGTAGAAGAGCGCCGCGCGCTCTGGGCTCACGACAAGGCGGTTTAGCCAGGTGTTGATGTCTTCTTGGGCTCCTGAGGCATGCAGCATGTTGGCAAGTGCGATCCCGCCGAACATGATGAGCGCGAGCGTTATTGCGAGATCAAGCGTTGAGGGGAGCGCCGCGGCTACCAGTGATGATCGGAGCGGAAATTCCCACGCAAGAGCGAGTGTGAGCACGATCGTGGCGGAGACGGCATAGAGCGCGGGCACGCGGAGGAGTAGGAGCAGGACGATGACCGCTAACGGGAGTGATGCGAGAAGATACTCCAAGTTATTCGATCCTCGTTGCTTCGTCGGTCTTGAGCGTGCGTGAGTCAGGCAGTATCGTCCACACGATTGCCGCGACTGCGAGGAGTGCGGCTGTCACTCCGAATGCCCAACCGAACCCAGCGAAATCCACGATTGCGCCCGCGATCAGCGGCCCGAGCACTCCGCCCAGGTCGCTCGTCATCGAATAGCCAGCCACGACGCTGCCGCCGCGGCGCTGCGCCAGCACATCTGCGAGCACCGCCTGTTGGCCGGGGTTCACAAGCGCTGACCCCGCTCCGGCTACCACCATTACGGCGAGTGCGATCCAGACATTTGGTGATGCTGGTACCACGAAGTATGCGACTGCGAGTATGCCCATGCCGAGAATGAGCATGGGCTTTCGGCCAACCGAGTCGTTCCACCTGCCAGATGGGAATATGAGCAGCGCGTTGCCGGCCGCATAGCCCGCGAGCACCCACGCCGCCATCGCTGCATCGCCCCCATACGCCACTGCGACGAGGATCGGGATGATAGATACTCGAACTCCGAATGACGCCCAGCCAAAGGTGAATACTGAGAGAAGTAGCGAGCGGTACTGAGGTACCCGCAGGGCGTCACCAAAGCGCATGCCTCTGTCATCTCCGTCGACAGGCGCCCCGCGCGCTGCAAGAGTCGACTTACGCAGCGCGACTGCGACCACGAGCGCAGCCGCGAGCAGAGTGAAGAAATAGAAGACGAATGGGGCGCGGATCCCGAAGCTCGCAACGAGTCCGCCGAACACGGGTCCGAGGAGACCTCCGAGAAGAAAACCTGCTGCGTTGAGGCTTGCAACCCGGCCACGTGCGTCGGGCGGGCTCAGCTTGATGATGAGCGCGGTTGCTGAGATTGAGAACATCGCGGATCCTAAGCCGCCGATGCCACGAAGCCCGAGAAACTGTACATAGTTCTGGGCGAGTGCTGCCGCCCCGGTCGAGGCGGCGACGATGAGGATCCCGATGATATAGGTGCGCCGCTCGCCGAGCCGGTTCGTGATCCAGCCCGCGAGGGGAGCCCCGACGAGCCGCATGAGCGCGAACGCGCTGACGATCGCGGAGGCGGCAAAATTTGTCACGCCAAATTCGAGCGCGAATTGGGGGATCGCGGGTGCCACAACCCCGTACCCGAGTGCAACACTGAACCCGCCAGCGACAAGAGCCCAGACCTCAAACGGGAGGCGATGCTTCTGGGATTCGGGCACCCCCGCAGTCTACCTTCGTGGTCAGACACCGGGTGCCTTCCCTTTGTCTGCGGCGTGGGGAGGAATTGGGGCATGAACGACAGGGGGCCGGTCCGGATTCTTACGGAGTCTGAGTGCTGGGAACGACTCGCGACGCAAAGCGTCGGCCGCATCGCTACGCGTGTGCGCGACGTTGTCGATATTGTGCCGGTGAATTACGTCGTTTCCGACGGTGGGATCATGATTCGAACGAGCGCGGGGAGCAAGCTTTCGGGGCTCACAATCACCCCTGCGGTGACCTTTGAGGTTGATCTTATTGGGGAGACGGGCGCGTGGAGCGTGGTCATTCACGGCCAGGCCCGAGTGCTCGATACAGACAAAGAGATTGCAGCCGCCGAGGAGCTCGCATTGCGCCCACTTGTGGCGACGCGAAAGCCTACGTTTGTGCGAATCGAGGTCGACTCAATGACCGGAAACTCATTCGTCTTCGGGGCACCACCCGAGGTGGAGCAAGAGGGCTGAGCGGAAGTAGGTGGAGAACGCCTACACGGTCGCCCGCGAACCGATCCGCCGTGCGCGCGCTTGCCATCGCCCGTCGTGGTGATCGATCCTGATGGGGTATGAGAAGCACTCTGAAACAAGCTCGGTGGTGAGCACGTCGGTCGCCACACCCGACGCGTGCACTCGCCCGTCCTTGATGAGCATTGCGTGAGTGGTCGTCTCGGGGAGTTCTTCCAGGTGGTGCGTCACGAGCACCGTGGCGAGTTCGGGTTGCACCTCGTGCAGTTCATCAACTGTTGCGAGAAACTCTTCCCTTGCGGCGACGTCGAGTCCGGTCGACGGCTCGTCGAGCAGCAGCAGTGGTGGATCAGACATGAGCGCCCTCGCGATGAGCGTGCGACCGCGCTCTCCTTGGGACATGGTTTCCCAGTTGCGGTGTTGCAGCGCGTGCATGTTGAGCATTTCGATGAGCTCATCGGCCCGGGATTCGGCATCGATGTCGGATTCCCAGCGCATCATGAGCTCAGTGGTTCCGGTGAGGCCGGTGAGCATCACCTGCCGTCCGGTGAGCGCAGACCGCAAGGGGTGACGCGGATTCACATGCCCGATCTTCTGCCGGAGGAATCGAATGTCGACTCGGCCGAGCTTGTGTCCGAGCACATACACGCTTCCAGCAGAAGGGTGATTCACTGCACCGCACATGCTCATGATGGTGCTCTTGCCAGCACCGTTTGGTCCGATCAGGGCCCAGTGTTCGCCCGCATTGACGCTGAAGTTGATGTCAGAAAGTATGTGGCGATGACTCCGTACGAAATCAACGTGTTCGAGTCTGAGGATCTCAGTCAACAGGTGCCCCCCATCGCGCCCAGTGTTTGGTTCTACCAGAGTAACTCTAGCAACCAAACTGCGTGGACCGGTGAGGGGCACCTGTCGAGCTGCGCGACCGCGTGATTACATTTCGATAATCTGGTCGGCTGCTGGCGCCTCGATAGTCACCGCTTCTCCCCACTGCGTGAAGTTCGACTCTGCCGTGGTTCCGTTCAGATCCATGACGATCCTCCGAGGGAGATCATCGGTGCCGACGTTCATCACGTAGGTCATCGTCTCGGGGAGTTCCGCACTTTCAGTGGAGAGGCCCTGCGCTGAAAGTAGTGCTGCGGTGTCGAGTGTGAGGTTATATTCGTACGTTTCGACGCCGTCGATCTCAACCGTTTCGTCCGACACCGAGAAATCAGTGAGAGCGTCGGCAAAGATCTCCATCTGCTGCTGTGGGTTGCTCTGAGAAAGCATCGATGAGAACTGAGCGGCTTCAGGCGAGTTGAGATCGGTTGCGACGAACTTGTTCTGGGTCATTTCTCCCATGTTCATATACAGAACCGAATCGACGAGGATCATGTCGATTGCGCTCGGCGCAGACATGGACATGCTCATTTTGAGCTGTGAAGGGTCCTCGGCAAGTTGCAGGTCGGCGCTCATAGTTGTTGCTTGACCGCCAGCGGTCATCGTCATCTCGTTATGCACGCTGCCCGCGGCAAGCTGCGCCGCACCAATGCGTTCTGCGAAGTTCTCTTGTGTGAGCGCACCCGAATCTGCCGCGGGCGTTTCAGCCTGCTGCTCTGAAGACGCGGGCGATTTCGTGGCGGCATCGTCGCCACACCCGGTGAGACCGAGAACTGCGACTGCAGAGATGGAAGTGATGGCAAGGGCGCGTTTCAAGGATTTGCTCATGGTGACCAATACTAGGGCCACCGTTTGAGCAGCTCTCGCAGCTTCGCTCGATCTGGGGATAACTCAATCACTCCATCGTGAGTACGATCTTGCCAGCTGTTCGGTTAGTTTCACCGAGCCGATGGGCATCCGCAGCCTCGGTGAACGGAAAGCGCTGCGCAATGGTTGCGCGGAGGTTTCCAGACGAAACGAGCGCCGCGATCTCACGCATGTTGTGCTGCGACGCGTCGACGAGCATGCGCAGTGCGCGCACGCCGAGACGTTCTGCCTC
>JBEBUJ010000102.1:0-6434 GCA_040393365.1 Leucobacter denitrificans | reverse complement strand
GTTCGCGAGCACATCATCTACGAGAACGTACCCTTTCGTCAGCGCGAGCGACGGGTTATTCGTCGGAATAGTGACCCCCGATGGCTCTGACACGACCGCACCGCCCTCGGGTGGTGTACCAGTTGCCGTCGCTGTGTTCGAGAGGCCCGGTTCCGGCAATGCGAGATCCGCACCCTGAACGGTATATATCGCACTGCAGGTTGTCGCCGTATTCGGGGCGAGCTCTGTTACGGGGCATGTCGGTGCCGGAAGCGCCCCTGCGCCGTTGAAGCTCGTCTCCTGGACCACGATTCCGGTGAGCGTCACATTTCCTGTATTGCGCACCAAGAAGGAGTACTCGATAAGTTGACCGGCTCCCGTCACAAGGTCGGCGCTTGCGGTCTTGGTAACCTCAACCCCAGAGTTCTGTATCAGCTCAATACTCACGCTGTCATCGTCGGAGGCTGAAGCGCCGCCAGGACTCATGCCAGATACGCTCGCTGAGTTATCGAGTGTGCCACCCGCATCCATATCTGCCTGTGTCACCGTATACGTCGCAGAACATGTCATGTCACCGTTCGGCGGAAGCGTATCTGTCGGGCAAGTAATTACTGGGGGAGTGTCAGTTCCCGTGAAATCCGTTTCGGTTACCGTGATGTTGTTCAGCGTCACATTGCCGATGTTTTCAACCACAAAGGAGTAGTGGATCTCGCGACCTGCCGTACTCACCTGGGTGACACTCGCCGACTTATCGATGCGCAGCGCTGGGCCGTCAATACCCGGTATCTCCGCGTCATCTGGGTCTGACTCTACGATCTGGCTATCGAAGAAACCTGAGGCTTTTGCCTCGTTCGTGATTTTGAGTGAATCCACATCCTCTTGCACGACGGTGTACGTTGCGGTGCAGATGGTGCTTTCATCTGGTGCGAGCGCGGTCGACTCGCACGTGATCTCGCCGAGTGGCTGTGCTCCTGACCATGACACCTCAGAGATCGTCACGCCGCTCACGGGCACGTTTCCCGTATTCGTCACCTTGAACGAGTACAACAGTTCTTGATCCGCAACCAGCGAGCCTGCCGCATTAGGGGTGACCGTTTTCACGACGACGAGACTTGGAGCAGGAGTCTCATTCACTGGGATCGTGACATTTGCCGGACTCGACGACACCGCGCCGCCGACTGGCGGCGTGCCGGTTGCCGTCGCAGTATTTGTGATCTCTCCCGCGGCCGCGTCACTCGCGGTGATGACATAGTTGCTCGAGGTGCAGGTGGCAGGATCACCCGCGGGAAGCGTGCCGCCAGGACATGTCACTGTTACGCCTCGTTCAGCCAGTAGTGCGTCGGAGATCGTAATGCTTGAGAGGGGCACGTTTCCCGTGTTCGACACGCTGAACGTCCAATTCACAGTGTCACCCTCGTCGACCTCACCGTTGCCGTTGACGTCGCTCAAGAGCGTGAAGCCTTTATCTAACGCAAGGGATGGGTTTGGCACGAGTGGGGAGACGACGTGAGAGTCATCATTGTTCGAAAGATTGAGATCCTCCTCGTTACCGAGTACCGACGCATCGTTGCCGATGGCTAGCGTGCTACTCGCGTCGACCGTTGCGGTGATGTGAATTGTCAGTTCCGTCTGAGGTGAGAGCGCTCCAAACGAGCACGTCACAGTCTGACCCGAAACATCGCATTCGTCAGCATCAACACTGATTTCCGAGAGATCCGTCGGCAATGTGTCAGTCACGGTGAAGCCTGAAGAGGTTCCCCTCGCCGGGTCGTCGACTGGCACCGGGTTCTCATTTCTTACCGTGAGATCAAACGTGACTCGCTGCCCTGTAACGCCGACCGTGTATTGTGTGGTGCCCGACTTGGTGATCGAGAGATCTACCGGAATACCGGGAAAGTACGTGCCGTCATTATTGGTAGACGGCGGCCCCTCTTGAGTAGACACCAGTGTAAACGTCGGGTTCTCTGTTGCGGGGTTGTCGATCTCCACCTGCAGAACTAACCCGTCGGTATTTCGTGAGAGCCCTATGTTGCCATTGCCAAACACCCACTGGGCCCCGAACACACTCGCTAATTGACTTATGCCCGTGGCAAACGAGTCGACCTGGCCCGTGATCGGGTGAATCCGGTACGCTCGACCGTTCGAATGGAAGCCCCAGATGTATCCGTCGAGGTACACGATGTCTGAGAGGTTTGGTGTCTGACTCGACAGAGAGATTTGTCGCGCTTGGAGTGATGGCGCTGCGACATCTATGGCATACATCCAGGCATCTTGGACGCCTCTTCGCACATACAGGGTTTGTGCATCGGCATCAGTGCCGAAGGTGCCCTGGTTGTAGTCTCGGGGGCTCCCTTGATAGTTAATCGGCAACCCTGTGACCTGCCCCAGTGATGTGACGACACCGTCCTGGCCAACCCGCACCAGCTGATTCAGAAGGTTGCTGTTGTTCTGTGAGGCGGTCTCCTTTCGGATCCCATAAATGTAGTTGTCTTCGGTGTTGTACCCAATTGCGTTATATGCGAACGCCGCAGTCTGGCCAACAGGTTCAAAGACGTACTCGCCGTCGACTTGTCTCGCCGTATATAGCCCAGTTGGGTTGAGGTTCTGCGCGAGAAAAATCGTTGGAACGGATGAATCGAACGGGTCGCCGGGTGCCGCCTGCGCAGCCGTTGAACTGCCAACCAGTGCTGTGGCAACGAGGGCGAAGGTGGTCAAGGCCGCGGCGAAGACCCTGATCGCGGGCGAGCGGCGATGAAGCGAGGTCGAATCACCTCGAGCACGTACGTGACCCTGCATGTCTTCACCCTGTTACCGAAGTAACCCAATCGACTCTGATAGTGGTGCGTTGATTCGGATGCTTTCACAGGATACGCATATGCAGAGCAGACAGTCGAGCCTTTTTTACTGAACTGTGACACATGTGATCGCTGGATCAACGATGCGTGCGAGAGATGAAGTGTTGCGAGATGACTCGCAGTTTTCAGTTGGTTCCTGTCGTGCTCCGGGGGCTAGGGGGGACCACCAGAGCACGACAGGGGGCATTTCTGCCAGTATTAACATCACCACTTGGAAGCAGAGAATGCGGGGGAATGCTTCTCGGATACGAGGTCATGTAATACTGCAGATAGTCTCGCTCGAATTCGGGGGCTTGGAAGCTCATTTCGCCCGATTTGAGTATGCCTGAGCGAAGATTACGTATGAGCACACCCGATTTTGTGTATGGCGGGGCTCGTTTTACGTAGTCTGGCGCGCAAACTACGGTAGTTTTCGCGCAGTTCGTGGGATACCAAGACAGTGAACATTCGCACTCTCGGAGCGGTCTATCCAAGGAAATCGGTACTCACGTCGGTTCGGCAATCGCGTGACATGCGTACTGAATTCTTGGCGGATCATACTTAAATCCGAGCTGACTGCCACTGCATTTTGCGCCTACGCTACTGAAGTCTTCGCAAATTGCTCTTACGTACTCCTCGCGCCCGCGTAATCTGGCGAAATCGAACCAGGTAATGCACGGTTGCTTGATTTTCAAGGGGGCGGGGTTAATGCGAGGAGACCTTCTCGGGCGTCTGTCGCTTGTGCTGTCGCTTGAACGTAACGATCTCACTGCCATCGAAACGGCGGTGTTACTGTGAACATGAAGCGAGAAACTCGATGAGGAGGGAGGCGCCAGGGGTGAAGGGCCGCGACCGGGGCATCGCAAAAGCGCAAAGCCTCATTGAGTCTGGTCTCAGCGTTGACGTCGTCGGCAGCCGGGGCAGTGGTCGAACCGCGTTCATCGAAGAACTTTCAGACCGTCTCATGAAAGAGCGCTGGACGATCTACAAGATCCGTGGTGTCGCCTCCTTGCGACAGAATCCCTTTGCCGCTCTTGCGCTATCTGGAATCGTCGAATCCGCTCCTGCGCTCCGGATGGATGGGGTGATCGAGGAGGTCGCCAGAAAGCTTGCGGCTCTCGTGACTAACGAGAGCACAGCATTTTTCATCGATGACTGGGACGACCTCGACGAGGCAACGTGGGGCGTCATTGAGTATGTTCGTCGCACCTCTGGCGTGCCCATTGTCCTTTCGCGGCTTCAGGGACTCAGAGCGCGGCACACGCCGACGGGTCTTCACGCTTCGACGTTGGCAGCCACCTATGTCATCGATATGTCTCCGCTGAGGTTCGATGATCTTGATTCGGCGGTGGCAGAGTATCTCGGCGGATACATAGAACCCGGAACCTCTCGAAGAATCTATGCGAAAACGGGCGGCAACGTAGGTCTCGCGTTATCGCTCGTCGACGCAATGAGTCGTGACGGCACACTCGTGCAACTCGAGGAGGACATGTGGACCGCCACGGGTGAGCTGTGGAGCTCGTCGCTGAGGGCAGTGATGGAGATGCATCTGGAAAGCCTTGATCAGGTCGCGAGAGACGCCTTAGAAACCATTGCGATGATCGGGCCGGCTGATATCGCAACCGTGAGAAACCTCGTCGATTGGAAGACACTCGAGGTGTTGGAAGAGCGGGCGATGATCGCCTTCGCAAAGGGCGTGAGAAGCAATTTGGTGTCAGTGGTGCCACCACTGTTCAGCAGTTATTTCAGACATGATCCACTGTCGGCAAGACGAATTCGCCTGACCGAGCGAATTGTCACAGTGCTGGGCTCAGTCTCCAACCTCGACCTTGATTCCGAACGGGACGCACCTGACTCCGCAGTGGAGCAGAAAGACGCGCTGTTCGCCGGGATGCTCAGAGAAAACTCGAAGACGCTGCAGCTCGTCGCGGCCTATGAGTGGGAGAAATCACAGACAGTGAGCACGGCCAATAGCTACCTCGAAGTACTGTCGCAAGTCGGTTTGGAAACGACATGCGCAACGATAGAGCGCATATTCGCGGAGACCAATTGGGAGTCTGGTGATGCGGCCTCGCGGGCGGAGTACTGCTGCCGACAGGCAGAATGGCTTGCGTATCGTATGGGGGCCGTCGATCAGGCGGTAGCGGATCTCGAGAGCCGGGCGCCGAGCCTCGCAGAGTATGGGCGCATGCTCGATGCGAAGCGAATTAGGATTCTCGCCGACTGCCGTGAGATCCCAGACGGGTTCGAAGCTGAACTTGAAGTTACAGAAGATCTGCCCGTGAAAGTGCAGCTTGCGCTACTTGAGAGCCAGTTGCAAGTGCTCATGATCGGGTGTCGGCTGAAAGATGCGTCTCGGGTATACCGCGAGATCAAGCGTCTTGATCCGGTAGGAACGCAGTTCACGGCGCGCGCGTTGCACGGCATCGCGCAAATCGCGCAGGGTGAATATACTGACGGGTTCCGCGATCTCAACAACGGACTCGATGAGGCGCGCGGAACTTTGGACTTACCAGTATTCCGCCTGTTTGCTGGGGCAGTCGTGTTCGCACACCTGCACAGCGGCGACATGCAGGAGCTTGCGAACCTCGTAGATGTCACGCTATCTACCGGCGATCTTTCTGCGCTTCCGCCCGGCAGCCGTATCTCAATTCTTGTTGGAGCGGCAATTCTCGCCGGAAGCCGGGGACAGCTCGCGCTGTGCCGAAAGTACGGAGAAATTGCTCGATCAGAGGGGCTTGTGAACGGCCCGTTGCCTGGCCAAGATGTCGCATGGATCGACGCTCAAATAGAGATATTGAACGGAAATCCGAGGCGCGGAGCAGATATTCTCTGGGACGCTTCTACCACGCTGAGAGACAAGGGTGCGGTGTTCGCAGCACAACTCGGAATGCTCGCATCGGTCGAAATCTCGATGGATGAGGCTCGGCTGAGAACGGCTCTCGACCTCATCGACAAGCACCCCGAGGCTGCGTCAATGGTCGCCCAGAGCAAATACATCGCCGCGGTTATGGCTCACGATGCTGAGGCGGTAATCGAGGCAGGTCGAACGCTCGAGTGGCTTTCTCGGCAAGGAGTGGCTCTCGCCGCATATGGTCGTGCTGCGGAATGGTTGGCGGATCGTGGAGTGCCGCCCGAACGAAACCGGGCACTGCGTGAACAGCGTCGGATGCGCGTCAACGCTGGAAGTCGAGTTTACAATTCCACCCGTTTTGGTGCGATGCGCACATTCTTATCGAAACGCGAGCGAGAGGTGGCCGTGCTCGCTGTGCGGGGACTCAGTAACCAAGAAATCGCGACGCATCTCGTATTGAGCGTGCGCACAGTTGAGAGCCACATGCATCGAATCATGCGAAAGTTTGGGGTCTCGACCCGAGATGCGCTCGACGTGAAGTTGGTCGACGACGCTGAGGGGCTGAGCTAGGTGCGAGCACGCCACGACGTCACCGTCCCCGTGGCCTGGATCGCGCTTCAGTCGGAGCGGATTGCTGCTTCACGGCCGGCGCCAGGACCTTTAACCATAACCTCAACTGTTCTCATGCCATGCTCCATAGCTGCTCTAGCTGCGGATTCCGCTGCCATTTGCGCTGCGTAAGGCGTGCTTTTACGGGAACCTTTGAA
>JBEBUJ010000101.1:0-6586 GCA_040393365.1 Leucobacter denitrificans | reverse complement strand
TCATTGCCGTACGTGCATCGCTCGGGCCGCATCGGTGATCGCGCCCGTCAGCGACGGGTAGACAGTGAACGCCGATGCGACCTGATCCACTGTCAGGCGATGCTCGACCGCGAGCGCGAGCGGGAAGATGAGCTCGCTCGCGCGATGAGCAACGATGACTCCACCGATCACCGTACCCGAGGCTTCCCAAGCAAAGAGCTTGACGAAACCGTCAGTGAAGCCGATCATTTTTGCGCGCGGGTTGCCGTTGAGCGGAATCGTATGGCTCACCGCCTTCGCAACGTTGCTCGCGTCAACGAGTGTGTGTTCACTCCAACCGACCGTCGCGATTTCAGGGTAGGTAAACACGTTTGCCGCGACATTTCGCAAGGAGATGGGGCGCACGAAGTCGCCAAGCGCATGCATGATGGCAGTGCGACCCTGCATCGAAGCTACCGATGCGAGCGGGAAGAAGTCAGTGCAGTCGCCAGCCGCATACACCGATGGAACCGAGGTGCGCGCCACCTTATTCACACGAATGTGGCCGCTCTCAGTGAGCTCGATCCCGGCCTCGGTGAGCCCTAGGCCCTCGGTGTTTGGAATAGATCCGACCGCCATCAGGCAGTGCGAGCCCTCGACGGTGCGACCATCGTCAAGCGTAACAACCACCCCGGTGTCGGTACGTTCAACAGACTGAGCACGCGACTTTGACATCACGTTCATTCCGATCCGCTTAAACTCGTGCTCAATAACCGCCGCTGCGTCTGAGTCTTCGCCCGGAAGCACCTGCTCGCGACTCGATACGAGCGTCACCTCAGCACCCAGCGTCGCGTAGGCGTTTGCGAACTCAGCACCCGTCACACCAGATCCGACAACAATCAAATGTTCGGGCACATCCTGCAGGTCATACAGCTGCTTCCAGGTGAGTATTCGCTCGCCATCTGGCTTCGCTGAGTCGAGTTCGCGCGGGCTCGCGCCGACCGACACCACAACCGTGTCAGCCTCGACCCGATCAAAGTCGGTTCCGCCATCGCTTGAGGTCGACACGAGCACAGCGCCTGGGCCGTCGAGACGCCCCGATCCCTGCACAATACGTACGCCCGCAGCTTCGAGGCTTTCGCGCATATCAACCGACTGCGCCCCCGCCATCGCGAGAAGCCGCTTATTCACGGCCGCAAGATTTACGGCCACCTCGGGGCGCATCGGTTTGCCGTCACCACCCGGGAGGAACGCCTGTACTCCGAGCTTGCCCGCGTCTCGAACGCCCTGCGCTGCGCCCGCCGTTGCAATGAGGCTCTTCGACGGCACAACATCGGTGAGCACCGTCGATCCACCCACGCCAGCACGTTCAATGAGAGTGACCTCAGCACCCAACTGCGCACCGGTGAGCGCGGCCTCATACCCGCCCGGTCCCCCACCAACGACAACGATTCGATGCTTTCGTTCTTTCGCCATGCCTCAAGTCTAGGCGCGTGCGGGCATGGGGTGCACCGTATGATCGGGGAGGCGGATCCGAGCACAGGGGTGTTACTCACGTCGCTACGGTGCGAACAGTGCAGTTGGAGGGGAAAATGTCAGACCCGCAGGCAGAATCGGTGCTTGAGCGCGACTCTGGAATGCCCGCGAGCACGTGGCGGTTGCGAAGCGACGCATGGGAGTTCTTGCGATTCGCGGTGAAGCGGCTCGTATACGGCGATGGATCCGAGGTCTCCGAGGCGCTTGCTTCGGACGGTGAGATTCGACGGTCGCTCCGCACGTTGGAAACCCTTGAGATGTATTGGGCGGGATTCGGAAGCCGCTACGTCAGGTCGATCGGTGAGCTCTTAGACGACGGCAAGTTTCAGCTTGCGCTCGACCGCATCGGCAGGGTCGTAAACCGGCTCCGCACCGCGGGAACTCCTGAAGAGGCGACAAACCTCGCGGTCGAAGAGGACGACCTTGAAACCGATGTCGATCCCCGGCCGCGCTTCGAGGTCCTCATCATTGACGAGACTACCGAGGCCGACCGAGAGGCAATGCACGCCGATGTACTGCGCATGCGAAGCTCTGCCGACGCGTTCGTCTACGAGTACGTCATCGTGCCATCGGCCGACGACGCTGTCGCCGCGGTACTCACCAATCCGAACATTCTCGCCTGCGTGATTCGCCCAGGATTTAGCGAGCGCACAAAGCGCCGACTGAGTGCCGACCTTCGCAAGTCCATCGAACTCGCGCACGGTGCAGTTACTGCGCCGCAAACCTCGCTGCGCAATCAACTGCAATCGGTGCAGCGCGTGCTCGGACTCGCCGATACCCTCGCCGGGGTGCGACCAGAGCTCGATCTGTATCTCATGGCCGGCGCCCACATCGAGGATCTTGCGGGGTCGCTCACCAAGCGATTCCGCCGCATCTTCCGCCGCGAAGACCAGCTTGAACTGCACCTGTCGCTGCTGCGCCGCGTCTCGCACCTATACGACACCCCGTTCTTCTCCGCAATCCAAGACCATGCGCGCCGCCCCGTCGGAGTGTTTCACGCGCTCCCCGTGGCTCGCGGCGGTTCGGTGGTGTCATCGAAGTGGATCCGCGACCTCGCCGACTTCTACGGCCTGAACCTGCTGCTCGCCGAGACGTCGGCGACTTCGGGCGGACTCGACTCGCTTCTCGCGCCGGTACACACGCTCAAGAAGGCTCAAGAGCTCGCCGCGCGCGCATACGGCGCAAAGCATACGTTCTTTGTCACCAATGGCACCTCGACCGCAAACAAGATCGTGCACCAGGCGCTCGTATCACCCAACGAGGTGGTCATGGTGGATCGCAACTGCCATAAATCCCACCACCACTCCGTGATGCTCACTGGAGCCCGCCCCGCCTACCTTGAGGCCTACCCGCTCAACGAATTTGCGTTCTACGGCGCGGTCCCCCTCAGCCAGATCAAGCAGATGTTGCTCGACTACCGCGCCGCTGGTCGCCTCGACGAGGTGCGCATGGTGACACTCACGAACTGCACGTTTGACGGCATCGTCTACGACCCCGCGCGCATCATGGCTGAGTGCCTCGCGATCAAGCCAGATCTGGTGTTCCTCTGGGATGAGGCATGGTTCGCCTTCGGCGCATTTCACCCGGTCACCCGCCGTCGCACCGCGATGGCCTCAGCCAAGCTGCTCGAACAGCAGCTCAAGACCTCGGCTCACGCTGCCGCCTACCAGGAACAGCGGGAGCGGCTGTTCGACGCCGATGGCAACGCAGCGCCCGATGAGGTGTGGCTTGGCGAGCGACTCATTCCCTCACCAGACGCGCGCATCCGCGTCTATGCCACCCAATCGACGCACAAGACACTCACCGCGCTTCGCCAAGGATCGATGATCCACGTCTATGACCAGGATTGGGTGCGCGACGCAGAGGATCCATTCCACGAGGCGTATATGACACACACCTCGACGTCGCCGAACTATCAAATCCTGGCATCGCTCGACATCGGCCGACGTCAGGTCGAGCTCGAGGGCTTCGAGCTCGTGCAGCGGCAACTCGATCTCGCGACAAGCCTGAAACAGTCGATTGCGCGGCACCCACTCTTGAAGCGCACCTTTAGGGTGCTCACAGGCCACGACCTCATTCCCGAGGAATACCGAGGCGTGGGTGGTCCGATGCCACTGCGCGAGGGCCTCTCGAACATGTGGGAGGCGTGGGAACACGACGAGTTCGTTGTCGATCCCTCTCGCATCACCATCGAGATCTCTCGCTCTGGCGTAAGCGGCGACACGTTTAAACACGAGCTGCTCATGGACCGGTACGGGATCCAGGTCAACAAGACGAGCCGCAACACCGTGCTGTTCATGACGAACATCGGCACCTCGCGCAGCGCGATCGCCTACCTCATCGAAGTGCTCGTGAAGCTCGCTGAGCGGTTCGAGGAGGAGAACGCACAGCGCGATCCAGATCAATTGGTGATTGAAGAGGTTCCGATGCCTCCGCTCCCCGACTTCAGCTCGTTCGCTCCCGAGTACGCGAGCGACGAGGTGCTCCGAGACGGGGATATGCGCCGCGCGTTCTTCAAGGGTCAACGACGCACGAACGTCGAGTATGTGCTGGGCGACGACCTGCGTGCTCGCGTCGAGGCTGGCGAGCAGCCGGTGTCTGCCGCGTTCGTGACGCCATACCCGCCAGGCTTCCCGGTGCTCGTGCCGGGGCAGGTTGTTTCACCCGAGGTGCTCGCGTTCATGCAGGTGCTCGACACGCGCGAGATTCATGGCTACGACCCGCTTCGCGGGTACCGCATCCTCAAGTAGGCCGCCCCACATAGGGGATCCACACACACACACAAGGATCCACAGCCACGCAGGGTTCCTTCGCTCACGCGGGTTTCTGCAGCTGTGTAGGACTAGATCAGCAAATTCACCCTGTGTGGCTGCAGAATTCCTGTCTGAGTGGGAGAGCAAAGCGACTCGAGCACGGGAGAGCAATGGAGCGAGCAGAGGCAGAAGCCGAGCGAGCTTAGGCAGAGCGAAGTACGCTTGTGCTCATGGAGAACTCACAAGACCCGAAGGCCCTCGCGTCAGAGGCCGCAGCCGCAATCGCTGAACTCACCGGCGTCGCACACCACGACATCGCGCTCACGCTCGGAAGCGGTTGGGGCAAAGCAGCAGACGTTATCGGCGAGACCGTCTCGGTGCTCGAAGCCGAAAAGGTGCCAGGCTTTCACACCTCGGGTGTGCCCGGCCACTCGGGAACGCTGAAGTCGATCCGCTTAGAGAACGGCAAGCATGCGCTCGTCATCGGTGCTCGCACCCATTTCTATGAGGGGCGCGGCGTACGCGCGGTCGTGCACGGTGTGCGCACCGCCGCCGCGACCGGCGCAAAGATCATGGTTCTCACGAACGGTGCCGGAGGCGTGAACCCGAGCTACAGCCCGGGACGGCCGGTGCTCATTCGCGATCACATCAATCTCACTGCGGCATCACCGCTCGAAGGCGCGACGTTTGTCGATCTCACCGACCTCTACTCGCAGCGACTGCGAACCCTCGCCCGTGAGGTCGACCCCACGCTGCACGAGGGCGTGTACACACAGTTCACAGGACCGCACTACGAGACCCCCGCAGAGGTGCGCTACGCCGGCATCATTGGCGGCGACATTGTCGGCATGTCAACCGCGCTCGAGGCGATTGCTGCGCGAGAAGCCGGCATGGAGATCTTAGGGCTCTCACTCATCACGAACCTCGCCGCGGGTATCCAAGAGACTCCGCTGAGTCACGCCGAGGTGCTCGAGGCAGGCCGCGACGCCGAGCCGCGCCTCGCGAAGCTGCTCAGCGAGATCGTCACGCGTTTCTAGGTCGCAACAGAGAAGAACACACCCATGCAGACTGTCGATGTTGTGGTAATTGGTGCGGGTTTCGCGGGGCTTATCGCGTCTCGTGAACTCGCACAGGCGGGGTTCGATGTGCTCACGCTCGAAGCGCGAGATCGCATTGGCGGACGCACTTGGACTGAACACCGCCTCGGGCACGACCTCGAGCTCGGCGCGAACTGGGTGCACTGGGTGCAACCACACGTGTGGGCCGAGATGTCGCGCTACGCCCGCGAAATCGAGCGCAGCCCGAGAGCCGAAGAGGCCTACTGGCACGGAGCGAACGGCCAGCCGAGGAAGGGCACGCTCGAAGAGTTCATGGCGCTCATCGACGAAGGCCAGCAGCTGGTCATCGACGATGTACGCGAGGCGATGCCGCGCGGCGTGGCGCCGACAATGGGGCGGATCGCAGAGCTTGACCACCTCTCGCTACAAGATCGCTTTGACCGACTTGGTCTCGCACCAGAAGCCAAGGCAGCGAACGAGTCGGTGTGGGTCGGGCACGTGAATGCGCCACTCTCCGAGGTTGGTCTGTCGAGCGCACTCCGCTGGGTGGCTGCCACCGGCGGGCACTGGCAGCTCATGCACGAGGCATCGGCGACTTATCGGGTAGTGGGAGGTCTCAAGGCGTTCACCGCCGCGATCGCGAACGAGATCACAGGCGAGATCCGCCTGAATGCGCGCGTCACCTCGGTAACTCAGTCAGGAAGAGGCACCACCACAGCCACCGACGAGCACGCCGTCGTCACGCTCGAAGACGGCGAACAGATTCGCGCGAAGCGGGTCGTCTCCACGCTTCCCGTGAATGCGATCGGCGAGATTGCATTCGAGCCAGAACTCCCGCTCGCCTGGCGTCGTCAGCACGCCGAGCGGGTCGCGTCGCAAGGTACGAAAGTGTGGATCCGCGTGGAGGGCCACGTGCCCAGGTTCTTCGCCTATGCAAGTCAGAAGGATCCGCTGTCGGTACTCAAGGCAGAGTTCCACTGCACAGATGAGCACGGTGATTACACGATCCTCGTTGGGTTCGGCCCCGACCATAGCCGCGTCGATGTCGAAGACCGCGCATCTCTACAGGCCGCCGTTGATCGCTGCAGGCCGGGTCTCATCGTAACCGAGGCGACCGCTCACGACTGGATGTCCGATCCGCTCTCGCAGACCACCTGGATGACGCATCGACCGCACCAGCTGACGCGTGACCTTGCTGAGCTACAGGAGGCGCAGGGTGTGATCCACTTCGCGACTACCGATAACGCGAACCTCTGGGGCGGGTTCATCGATGGTGCAATC
>JBEBUJ010000100.1:0-6745 GCA_040393365.1 Leucobacter denitrificans | reverse complement strand
ACAATTACCGCGTCACCTTTTACGTGAATTACAACGGCATAGTTGATACGACATCGATTGGGGTTCCGAAATCATACGCCTGCCAGTAGAGGTCAGCAGTCTTCCCGGGATGGAGTATCACAGGCACTCCATCCCGGGGGATGGCCCAATCTTCATCGACGCGTTCTTCCAAACTCTTGTCTCAAGAGAGGTAGAACTCCTGTTGACATTCACTTGTGAAGTGGGGAATGAGGATGTACTCAAGAATCTTTACGAGAACGCGCCAGGTTCCAACTCGCTACTCCCCGGTCCGACTGCAGACCCACTAGTTCGGATCACGAAGGGCTGGAATCAATGGCCCGGAGACGCAAGGGCAGAGGTTCCACTACAGGTGGTCATGCTCTACGCGTTCATTCCCCCCAGTGTCCGAAGCGTAACACTCGACCTCCCTGACTTCCCGCGCCACCTTTCAATAGACACTGAACGCTTCAAGGACGCAAGTAGCGAGATCGAACAGAATGGTTGGAGCTTCGGGTATGCACAACTCGGCGGGCTCACGCTCGCTAGGATCACTCACTACAAGCATCCCCACAACAGTGATTCGATGTTTCGAGTGGAGACACCCGTCACTGACTGGGGAGCTCAGTACCACTCACTCGATGATCGAGTCGAGGCTCGGTTTGTTACGACCTCAAACCTCGAAACGCTTGAGCGGTACAGAGTTTCTACCCCGTTATGACGTCCCTCGGAGGGTACGACACGCGCACTTACAACATCAAGCACGTGATCATGGCACAGCGGAACCGTGAGACAACGACGCTCGGTTAGGACTCGATGTCGTAGTCGAATTCAGCGCTCTCGTTCGCGAGAAGCGCTTCAAGCACGCTGGCTAGGTATCCCATGCACCCAGGTTACGACTGCGAGATCGGCCGCGTCTAGAGCTTGACATCGGCAACCCAGCATGTTCGCTTACTGGTCACCCACGGTTCACGGGAACCGATCTTCATCCGTATATCCGAAGAACTCGCGCTCGAATACTGTACGCGCTCTTCGGCTCAAACCGAACCACTGCTCCACAATCTCTGATGTGCGTTCCCGAGAAGTGCCGAGAACACCTGCTATTCCCAGAAGATCGCGCCAGTCTCGGGGAAGCGTGTCTGACGTGCGCCCACTCCACAGGCGCATGGCTGAACGCACGCTACTTGCATACTCCCAGGCGTCGCGAAGGCTCGCGGCATCGTCCGCAGCGAGCAGCTTCAGCTGCACTGCGGCTTCGAGTGCGTCGAGCGTTGACACCGTTCGAAGCTCGGGGTGGCGCGCTCCGTGACGCAGCTGAATTAATTGCACGAGCCACTCAACATCGCTGATGCCACCGGGGCCGAGTTTCAGGTGCATTCTCGGATCTGCACCGTGCGGAAGTCGCTCGGCCTCAACCCGAGCTTTGATGCGGCGCACCTCACGAAGCTGTTCGTCAGTGAAGGTTTCGGGGTATCGAACCGAATCCGCCATTGACATGAAATCAGTTCCGAGATCGGGATCTCCGGCAGCGTGCCTCCCTCGCAGCAATGCCTGCGCTTCCCAGGTCACCGACCAACGTTCGTAATACGCACGATAGGATTCGAGGCTTCGAACGATGGGGCCGCTTTTCCCTTCCGGTCTCAGATCAAAGTCAAGATCGACGGGAAACCTTGGGTCTTCGACAAGATTACGCAGCTCAGTGATGATCTTTACTGCGTGCGGCACCGATCCACCACTTGCAACTTGATCGCGTGAAACGGCAACGAGGTCGATATCCGAAGCGAACCCGAGCTCTCTCCCACCAAATCTTCCCATACCGATCAGCGCGATCGAGGGTGCTGGCTGCCCAGACTCGGCCTCAGCGTTCGCGCGTATTGACTTCAGCAACGCGTCGAGGAGTGCGGTATGGGCGCTGTCGAGACCCGCGGAGACCTCGGAATCGTCAATGACGCCTACGATTCGTCCCATCGCGAGTCGGAGTATCTCGCGACGATGTACTCGCCGCAAACGTTCGGCAGCAGACGCGAGCGTTGTTCGGCGCGATACAAGTGCCCGCATTTCTGCGAGCACTATCTCGGGGTTCGGTGGCAGGAGCTGATCATCTCGCTCAAGCCACGCGACACCTTCTGGGAAACTCTCGAGCAGGCCTGCCGCAAAACGTGAGTTCGACAGGATGCCGGTGAGTCGTTCCGCCGCCATTGCCCCGTCTCGCAAGAGCTTGAGGTACCACGATGACTGCTGATTCGCTTCGCTCACCTTTCGGAAGGAAAGGAGACCGAAATCGGGGTCGGTTCCCTCCCCCAGCCACTGAAGCAGCACCGGTGTGAGGTTTCGCAGTATTCGGGCACGTCGTGTCGACCCGTCAGTGAGTGCCGCGAGGTGCCTCATCGCGCCATCGGGATCCCTGAACCCGATGCTCGCAAGACGAGCTTTCGCTTCTGCGGAACCGAGCACAAAGTCCTCGTCAGGAAGTGAAGCGACCGCGCTGAGGAGAGGCGCATAGAAGATCTTGAGGTGCAAGCTTCGTACCTCGCGGCGTGTACGCTCCCAGAGGGTCTGAAGCTCTGCCCCGGTCGACACTAGGCCGGATGCCCGCGCTAATACTCGCAACGCATCGCTCTCTTCTGGCATGAGTGCGGTGCGTCTTAGGTCTTTGAGCTGCAACCGATGCTCGAGTACCCGTAGCGTCTGGTAGTGCTCGCTGAGCCGCTCACCATCGGCCCTCGCGACATACCCGTCTTCGACGAGCGCGCGGAGAGCCGGAAGAGTGCCGCGTAGCTGCAGTCGATCGTCACGCTGGCCGTGTACCAGTTGCAGCAGTTGAACGCTGAACTCGATGTCTCTGAGTCCGCCAGGGCCGAGCTTGATCTGGCGACCGATCTCGTTTCGTTCAATGTGCTCAGTCACGCGTTCGCGCATACGCTGAACTGATCCGACGAAGTCATCTCGGTTCGCGGAGGCCCACACCAAGGGCCTAACACCCTCAACGAACTCGTTCCCAAGCTCCATATCCCCCGCACAGGCTCGCGCCTTAATAAGTGCCTGAAACTCCCACGTCTTCGCCCAGCGTTCGTAGTAATTCAACATCGAAGAGAGCGAGCGAACGAGGGAGCCATGTCGGCCTTCTGGGCGAAGGTTCGGATCCACCTGCCAGAGAGGCAACTCAAAAGCAGGATCCTGAATCGCTCGCATTGTCTCGCGCGCGAGCAGCGTCGCGATTCGTTCATCACCTTCTGCAATGAACATCACGTCGACGTCAGACACGACATTGAGCTCTTCGGCGCCGCATTTGCCCATCGCGATGATCGAAAGCCGCACGTCATCGATTCGTTCGCGCGCTATCGGTGGTGTGGATCCGCCTGCTTCCAGTGAGGCCCGGGCAACTGCGAGTGCCGCCTCGAGCGCTCCGTCGGCAATGCTCGAAAGCGCAGCGGCAACCGCCTCGAGCACCGACCTTGCGTCGGGGATCTCTGGATGGGTGCCATCAAATGTGAGGTCGTAGAGAGCTATTCCGGCAAGCAGCTCTCGGTATTTCACTCTGAGCGCGTTCCAGCCGGCCTCTCCGGTGAGGGTGCCCGAATCTGAAGCGACCGCAGCAAGCATTTCAATGCGGGCTTCGTCGGGACTCGGCAGCCTCCCGTCGCGCCCGGTGAGGGCTTGGATCAGGTCGGTGTGACGCGTGAAGAACTCCCCGATGGCAGGCGAGGCACCGACGAGCCTGCAGAGTCGTTGCCAGGCAAAACTGTCGAGCTCATCGAGGTTCGCGTCATGTAGGCCTGAGAGCCTGAGCAGCAATGACAGGGCCCCATCCGGGTCTGCAGCCAGTGAAAGGCCGTCGCGCAATGCCGCTTCCAAGGTGTTCGGGAGCCGTTCGGAGAGCTCATGAAGTTCTTCTCGTGCTTTCGAGAGCTCTTGAAAGCCTGCCTTTGCGAGCAGAGCAAGTTCGCCCCTGCGCCCGGGTCCTTGCGAAGCTGCCCTACTCACAGACTCAATCAAATGGTGTCGAGCATTGACTCGAGTTCGAACGGAGTGACCTGGCTTCTGTAGGCATCGATTTCACGTCGGCTGTCACGTATGAGGTAGGCGAATACCTGTTCGCCGAGCGTCTCAGCAACGAGTTCAGAGCGTTCCATCACCGACAGCGCGTGCTCGAGGCTTTGTGGGAGAGCGTCAAAGCCCATCGCGCGGCGCTCAGCGTCGCTTAGGGCCCACACATTGTTCTCTGCCTCGGGCGGAAGCTCGTACTCATCTTGAATGCCTTTGAGCCCAGCTGCGAGCAAGACCGAGAAGCCGAGATAGGGGTTCACTGCGCTGTCCATGCCGCGATACTCAACCCGCGCCGCCCCTCCCTTTCCTGGTTTGTACATTGGTACGCGAACGAGCGCGGAGCGATTGTTGTGGCCCCAGCTCACGAATGACGGCGCCTCATCGCCCCCCCAAAGGCGTTTGTAAGAATTCACGTACTGATTGGTCACTGCTGTGATCTCGGGTGCGTGGCGAAGAATGCCCGCAACGAAGCGCCGACCGACAATTGAGAGTTGGTATTTGGCGCTCGGGTCGTAGAACGCATTCTCGTCCCCTTCAAAGAGCGAGAGGTGCGTATGCATACCCGAACCAGGGTGCGCCGCGAGTGGTTTTGGCATAAAGGTGGCGTGCACGCCTTGTGTGATCGCAACCTCCTTTACGACCGACCGAAAGGTCATAATGTTGTCGGCCGTCGTGAGAGCGTCGGCGTACCTGAGATCAATCTCGTTCTGCCCGGGGCCCGCTTCATGGTGGCTGAACTCGACTGAGATGCCGAGATCTTCGAGCATGTTGACACTCTGCCGCCTGAAGTCGTGAGCTGTGCCTCCTGGAACATTGTCGAAGTACCCAGCTCGATCCACCGGGATCGGCCCCTCGGGGCCGACAATCTTTGACTTCAGAAGATAGAACTCAATTTCCGGGTGTGTGTAAAACGAGAATCCGAGTTCAGCTGCACTCGCGAGCGTGCGCTTCAGCACATTACGCGGGTCAGCGACCGACGGCTCCCCGTTCGGCGTGCGAATATCGCAGAACATGCGGGCTGTAGGCTCGACTTCGCCTCGCCACGGAAGAATCTGAAAGGTCGACGGATCTGGCACTGCAAGCAGGTCTGACTCGTACGCTCGCGTCATGCCTTCGATTGCAGAGCCGTCGAAGCCGATGCCCTCACTGAAAGCTCCCTCAACTTCGGCAGGAGCAAGAGCCACAGATTTCAGTGCTCCGGCGACATCTGTGAACCACAGGCGCACGAATCTTACGCCGCGCTCTTCAATGGTGCGAAGTACAAAATCCCGCTGTTTACTCACTCCCTGGCTCCTCTCGATTCTGGCCTCGATGGGCCGTGGCACACCGAGTTGGTTGTCTCGTTCAGACTATCGGTCGCACGGCCGCTCAGGCGCGAACTCTAGTCTTCGGCTTCATCCTCTTCGTTCCAGGCGCGTGCGCGCTCTGCAACGGTCTCCTCTGCACGTTCGGCCTCGGCTCGGCTTGCAAATGGACCGAGGCGATAGATCGCAAGCGACTGTTTGCCCACCTCCACCTCGCCCGTCCGTGTATTGAACCAGAACTCTTCGGCGGGGCCTTCGATCCCCCACTCACGTTTACCCATGACGATCCTCCTCACATTGTGCTCCTCCTAGACTAGAACCATGCCCTTCAACGATCACGGTTTTGTTGTCCCCGGCGCGCTTCCCGCGGGCCGCACCGTTCCGGCCCAGATCGAGCGGCCACCCTACGTCGGTCTGCAGACGCCGCCCCCATACACGGGAGACAACACCTATACCGAAGATGAGGTTCAGAAGATTCGAAATGCCGGGCGCATTGCCTCTCACGCACTTGACGCTGTCGGGGCAGCGGTTGTCCCGGGAGTTACTACGGCAGAGCTCGACCGAATCGGTCATGAGATGGTCGTTGGATCGGGAGCCTACCCGTCAACGCTTGGCTATCGGGGCTACCGAGCATCAACTTGCACCTCAGTGAACGAGGTCATCTGTCACGGTATCCCAGACGACACGGTGCTCCGAGAGGGTGACATTGTCAATGTCGATATCACGGCCTATCTTGATGGTTATCACGGTGACACGAATCGAACATTTCGTGTTGGTGCAGTGAGCGAAGAAGTCGACCTCCTCGTCGAACGCACCCATGAGGCGATGATGCGCGGTATCAAAGCCGCAAGACCAGGTCGTGAGGTGAACGTCATTGGGCGGGTCATTGAGACCTATGCGAAGCGTTTTGGTTACGGGGTAGTTCGTGACTTTACCGGACACGGTGTCGGGTCGGCATTTCATTCGGGGCTTATTATCCCCCACTACGACTCGGCGCCTCGGTTCAACGACCTTATCGTTCCGGGGATGGTATTCACCGTAGAGCCCATGCTCACTCTCGGCTCACATGAGTGGGACATGTGGGATGACAACTGGACCGTCACCACCAGGGACAAATCGATTACCGCCCAGTTCGAGCACACAATCGTGGTGCGGGAGAACGGATTCGAGCTCCTCACAATCTCTGACTGAGGAGAAGTCTCTCACTGATCTGGCTGAGTGGAACGGGCCGGCTGTACGCCGGGTTCTGTCCCGTGATACACGGTGACGGTCATCTCTCTCGGGACGCTGTTGCCAGTGCCCTCTAGCGGCCTACCCGCAGACTCGGCGGGGCGCGTCATCATCTGCTGTCTGGCCTTGCTCCGAACGAGGTTTACCTGGCCGCCCGTGTCACCACG
>JBEBUJ010000099.1:0-6978 GCA_040393365.1 Leucobacter denitrificans | reverse complement strand
GTTGAGCTCATGAGGTTTAGGCCCTTGCGGCCGGTCTCTGCGGCTGTCGCCCGTGATCCGGCACCCCACCAGATGTGGTCGCGCAGGGTCGGGGAGTGGGGTTCGATCGCGAGCTTGCCTGGAGGCGCCATTTGTGGATCAGCCTCGGCGATCCGCTCACCCGAGATCGCACGCAGGAACAGATCGAACTTCTCGCGCGCGAGATCGGCTCCGCGAGGGTCTTCCGAGCCCGTGTATCCGAAATGCTCGTATCCGCGGAGCGCTGGCTCGGGGGATCCACGACTGATACCGAGCGCAAGTCTGCCGTCGGCGATGAAGTCGAGCGCAGCGGCCTCCTCTGCGAGGTACAGCGGGTTCTCGTAGCGCATGTCAATGACGCCGGTGCCGACCTCGATGTGCTTCGTGCGTGCGGCCATCGCGGTGAGCAGCGGGATCGGCGAGGCGGCCTGGCGCGCGAAGTGGTGCACGCGCACGTAGGCGCCGTTCACGCCGATCTCGTCGGCGCCCTCAGCGAGTTCGATGGTCTGCTTGAGCATGTCGCCCGCGGTGCGCACGCGCGAGCCGGGAACCGGCCCGTAGTGGCCGAATGAGAGGAAACCAAATGCCTTCATGTCCAAGTTAACGCGCAGCATGACCTTGGCATTCCGTCTGGGTGACTGCAGTGGCCGTGACAGCTAGTGTGGAGGTATGAATGTTGCCCCGCGCCAGCACACCGAAATCGACTGCATCGCCGAGGCCTGGGTAGACACTTTAGTAAGACATCAACCCATTGAAGGTACATACATCGGTCGCGCTGAGGCCGCCGGGCGGCTTCCCGATCTCTCACCCGGTGGCGCGGGCGCATTCACCGAGGCAATGCGAGACGTGCTTGAGCAACTTGATCTCGCGCACCCGGTAGATGCCGTCGACGAAGTAACAAAGTCTGACCTCACGGCCCAACTGCGTCTCGCGGTGGCGCAGCACGAGGCAGGGGAGTCATTCCGTGATCTCAACGTAATCTCCTCGCCGCCGCAGCACTTCCGTGATGTGTTTGACCTCATGCCCACGAACGGTGAGGCGGACTGGGCGGTGATTGCCGAGCGAATGGCGGCTATGCCTATCGCGCTGAATAAGTATCGCGAGTCGCTTCGCGAGGGGGTGCGGCGCGGTCTAATGCCAGCCCTGCGCCAGGTAAGAGAGGTCGCGGCTCAGTCCCGCCGTGTCGCGGGCGAGGCATCAGATGGCTTCTTTGGTCAACTTGTGGAGCGCGTCGGGGGCCCCGACAGTGGTGTCTCCGAGGCGTTGCGTACGACACTGTCGAATGCAGCGGCAGGTGCCGCGCAGTCTTATACAGATTTCGCAGAGTTCCTCGAGGCAGAAGTTGCGCCGCATGCGCCTGAAATCGATGCATTCGGACGTGAGCGCTATGAATCTGCATCCGAATCATTCTTGGGATTGAGAGTTGATCTCGATGAGACATACGAGTGGGGGCTCGATGAACTCGCGCGGATGATTGATGAGCAGAAACAAGTTGCCGCTGAGATTGTGGGAGGGAGTCCTCGTGCGGGGATCGTAGCCGAAGCTTTCGCCAAGCTGGAGGCCGAACCGAGCCGGAAGTTACACGGCACTGAGGCTCTGCAGCGATGGATGCAGGAGGTGAGTGATCGAGCTATCGAAGAACTGGGTGCGACTCAGTTCGACATTCCCGATGAGATTCGCACGCTCGAATGCATGATTGCACCTACAAAGGAAGGTGGGATCTATTACACAGGACCGAGCGACGACCTTTCGCGACCGGGCCGCATGTGGTGGTCCGTGCCCGAGGGCGTGACCGAGTTCGATACATGGCGCGAGCTCACGACGGTCTATCACGAAGGCGTACCGGGGCACCATTTGCAGGTCGGACAGGCCGCGGTGAACCGAGGATCGCTAAATGAGTGGCGTCGCCAGCTCGCCGGAACTTCGGGGCATGCCGAGGGTTGGGCCCTATACGCCGAGCGGCTCATGGAACAACTCGGCTACCTCCAAGACCCCGCCGATCGCTTGGGCATGCTGGACGGGCAGCGTATGCGTGCGGCGCGCGTCGTGCTCGACATCGGAGTGCACCTTGGGAAGAGACGGCCAGACGGCGGAGGAATCTGGGACGGAGACTATGCACTCGAATTCATGCGTAGGAATGTGAACATGGATGATAGCTTTGTACGCTTCGAAGTGAACCGTTACTTAGGTATGGCAGGGCAAGCTCCCTCGTACAAGATCGGCCAACGCATCTGGGAACAATTGCGTGACTCTGCCGAGGCGGCCGACAGTGCGTTCGATATCCGTGACTTTCACCGCGATGCGCTCGCACTCGGCAGCGTACGTCTCGACACCTTGCAGCGAGCGCTGGGTCGCAAGGAGGCATGACCAAAGCGCCGCAATCGCAGCGTACAACTCCGGCTCTAGTCGCCGTTACCCAACGTCTGTCGGATCGTTGAGTTACGGCATCGTTTGAAGCCTGCTTACGTCAGTCAAGCCTGGGACCGGGTGAGCTATTTCGGTGGATGTCGGCCAGATAGATAATGAAGTCGTCGACATGCACCGAGGGTGCAGCTTGAAGAAAGCAGTCCTGACTCATCTCGATCTCGGCACCATCTGCAATGGCGCGTTCGATTGCATGAGCGAGGCGCCTCACGATATCAATTGGATGCTGGAACTCGGCACCGTGCGGACTGAGAACCGAAGTGATCGAGCTAGGCAACATACGCTCCAATCGTGTGAGCGAGGCAATGAACTGCCGGGGATCTCCTGTCGGAAGGTGCGTGTATATCGCACCAGAATCCACGGCATCACCACCGAATAGGAAACCGTGGGATGCGTCGATCAGGCAGATTGAATCTTGGGTATGCCCCGGAACATGGGCGACCTGCAAGTGCCTCCCGCCCAGATCGATGGTCTCGGCATGCCTGAGGTGGCGTGTCGCAGTGGATGGACGGAAATCAGGCGCGACTGGGTTGAAGCCTTCGGGTAGGGGCCGAACTCTTGACCGTGGTGGCTGGGCCTGCGCGACATAGGCGAGAAAACCTGACCAGTAGGAGGTGAGCCAAGCCGAGGTCGGACCGGATGCGAGGAGTTCAGCACCCGAGGTATGGATCGCGATCTCGGTGAACTCATGGTTTCCCCCAACATGGTCAAAGTGGTGGTGCGAGTTGACGACGAGAACCGGAAGCTCGGTGAGCCCTTCCACCACTGGCCGAATCGGTGCTACCCCGAGGCCGGTGTCGAATAGGATCACCCGCTCGTCGCCGATGATGAGATAGCTACGCACGTGCGAGGGCTCCTCGAGGGCGTAAGTGTGCGCGTCGATCTGTCTGACTTCGAACCAATCCGTCGTCAACATCATGCCGCTCGTTTCCGCCGACCTCGACGTGGGTTCGTGCTACGTAACGGGTCGAAGGCTCGTACCCACTCCGGTTGTTCGCCTGAAACGATCATGTCAGCGAGCAATCTCCCCGACGCGGGCCCCTGCGTGACGCCCCACATTCCGTGGCCTCCGACTGCGTAGACTCCTTCTCTCTTGGTTTTACCGATGAGAGGTAGGCCATCTGCAGTCAGCGGTCGATCACCTGACCATTCGGTATGCCGTCGATTCCAGTCGATACCGTGCAACAGCCCGTCGATTGCAGTGATGATCTCGTCGAATCTTCGTGCCTGGTGTGTACCGTTGGGCTGGTCAATCTCCATGATGCCAGCCAAGCGTAGTCCGCCAGAGACGGGTGTACATGCTACTCGCTGGGCAGGTAGGTAGATTGGTGACAGGACGGGATCACGAGTGGGCACGGTGAACGAATAGCCGCGCCCGACGGCGAGCGGGACCCTGATGCCGAGCGGCTTAGCGAACGCCGTAAGTGCGCCGCCCACAGCGACTACGAGCGCATCGGCATCGTAGGTTTCACCGGACCTAGTGGCCGCGACGGGGCCGGGCAGGATCTCCGTTACCTCTTCGTGAAGGATCTCGCCGCCGCGGCGAAGGAAGCTGTCAGCGAGCGCTTGGACGAAACGGTCCGGTTGCACGTAGCTTGCATCGTCGATCCGTACGCTCGCCACTACTTTTGAACTGAGCTGGGGCACAAGGGCACGGGCTTGTGACACGTCGAGGGGTGCGAGATCGTCACCGGACGGGAGGTGGTCGAGATCTTGCACACGCGCGAATGCCGCGATGATCGGTGTGGCGGTGGCGCCTTCCGCAACACCAGCCGAAGCAAGATAATCGAACGCCGCTGCTGAGACGAGATTAAGTGAGTCTAACTTGGTGCGGGCGTTAGCCCAACGTGTGGCTGTGCAATTGCGCGCGAACTGCAGGAGGAATGACCACGTGTCAGGTCGATGAAATGAACGAAGGTGTACGGCTCCGCGCCTGAGCAGTGCGCCCCTGATCCCCTCGCGAAGCGCAGAAGGTTCTGTTAATGGAACTGCGCGGCGAGGAATTACCCATCCGGCGTTGCCGTGTGATGCGCCTGCGCCGACGCCCGCGTGTTCGAGAACGGTGACCGAACAGCCGTGTTCTTGCAGGAACCACGCCGTCGAGAGGCCGACTACGCCGGCACCGATGACCAGTACACGACTGGGCATATCATTTAACCTCTAGCAGCAGTCTGCCTGCTGCGAAGTCGGCAGCGGCTACACCGACCGTCTTGAACACGGTGATTCCAGCATGTGTTCGTGGTTCTGCGAGCAAGTCAGGGAGGGCTAACAGGTCCGCGGGATCGAGTACACCACTTGCAACAGCATCGATGATTTCACCGGATTCAGCGAGACAGGCCTCGACGCCGTCGACCGCCACCAGTCCTGCCGCTGCGAGTGCAGCTTCAGGCACTTCGTGCATATCGGGGCGATACGATCCGATTGCATTCACGTGAGCGTGTGCTTCGAGCGATGCGGCGTCGAAGAGTGGCTCGATTGCCGCGGTAGCACACGTGACGATGTCAGCACCTCTCACAGCAATGTCGGCAGTTTGCGCGACCTCAAACTGCACGCCCGGGGTCACCTCACGCAGTTCCTCGACGAGTGCCTCTGCCTTCCAGCGCGTACGGTTCCACACCCGGACTGACGTGATTGGGCGGACAAGTGCTGCTGCTTCGGTCTGAAGCTTCGCTTGCTTGCCTGCTCCGAGGATCGCAAGAGTTTGCGCCCCCTCGGGTGCGAGGCTTTTCGTGGCGAGCGTCACCAGTGCTGCGGTGCGCAACTCGGTGAGCATTGCAGCATCTGCGGTGATCGACTCGCCTGTGCGGCCCTCGGTGACGAGAACAGTTCCACGGACGCCGCTGTTCTTTTCCCCGTGGGCGCTGACGCTTACTGTCTTGACGACATAGTCCTGGCTCTCCTCTGCCCGAGCAGCCATGACGAGCAGCCTGCCGTTTCCGAGGGAAAGGCGCGGTGGTTGATCGAGGCCGCCGCGCCGACCGAGCTCGAGTGCTGCCCGAACTGCGCTTACCATTTCTTCCAGGCTCACCCGGCTCGCGATTTCTGCATTGCTCCAGTGTCGAGGTGCCATTCGCTCGACCATCGGCTCAGTTACGTTCATTGCTATTCCTTCCGGCCTGCCCACAGGCCACGCGTGTGTAGGAGATGCTGGTGCATCAGCGAGGCGGCGGCCGCTGAGTCGCCTGCCTCGATCAAATTGAGTAGTTCCGGGTGTTCATCTGCGGATCGTACGAATGCTTCTGTTCCGATAACCTTCTCTAATCCGTAGAGACGAGTCTGGTCTCGCAGTAGGCCGACCGCCGAGACGAGTCTGCGATTTCCAGTCAGCTCCAGAATGCTGAGGTGAAGTTCACGGTCTAACGTGAGAAACGACACCATGTCGCCTTGTTTGGCGCAGTCCACGATCTCATTCGCCAAGCCTCTCAACCCTGAGAGATCTGGGGGCGGCGTCAAACTTGCGACCCTGGCAACCGCCGGGACCTCGAGCATCAGTCGCACTTCCAAGAGTTCATCTAGATCCTGATCAGTGAGCTTAACGACTCGGAATCCCCGATTCCGTACCATCTCGACCATGCCATCACCGACGAGATCAAGGAGAGCTTCGCGTACTGGGGTGATTGAGACACCAAGTTGGCTTGCGACTGATCCAATCGAGTGGAGTTCCCCAGCCTTGAGCGAATTCGAGTTGATGAGGCCGCGAAGCGCTTGGCGGCACTGGTCTCGCAGAGACGAAGGGGTAAGACTTGGCACATTAGGAATGGGGTCACTCACGGTTGACTCGTTTCTCTTTAGGCTCGTTGATCAATTGCTCGCCTCTCCGTAGTTGAAAGTGGTGACGCATCCGCCATCGACGGTGAGTATGGCGCCAGTTATGAACGAGGATGCTTCAGAACTTAAGAAGAGTGCGACCTCTGCCACCTCGCTCGGTAGCCCTTGGCGACCGAGCGGCTGTCGAGCGGCTGCAGCCTCCCTCCGGTCCTGTCTCTGTCTCAATTCTTCCGGCAGAACGGTCGGGAGATCCTTCCCCTCGCGGGTATCTATGTACCCAGGACAAATCGCGTTGACGCGGATACCATCCGTACCGTAGTCCACCGCGAGCTGCTTTGTGAGGTGCACGATACCCGCCTTGGTCGTGCAGTAGGCCGCAGTCTTCGGGGCAGCGACAAGGCCGTAGGTCGAAGCAACGTTAATGATGCTTCCGCGTCCCGCGGCCATCAGATGGGGAAGGGCTTGCTTGGTGCACAGGTAGGTTCCGCGCAAATTGACGTCGAGAACACGGTTGAAATCTGCCGTATCGGTTTCGTGTAACCGCACCATCGGCCCGCCGATGCCGGCATTGTTTATTAAAATATCCAGGCCGCAGAATGCTTCGGCGGTTTGTTCAACTAGGTTCTCGACTGCATCGGCGTCTGCGATGTCGACAGCCGAGGCACGGGCTACTCCTCCCTGTGCCTCAATTTCGGCAGCAGTTCTTAGTGCGGCTTCGCCTGAGATATCGGCGACGGAAATACGGGCACCTGCTGCGCCAAGAGCGAG
>JBEBUJ010000098.1:0-7090 GCA_040393365.1 Leucobacter denitrificans | reverse complement strand
TGTATATTTCAAAAATGGAATGTATCGCAGTCTTCCCGAGCAAGTTAGGGTAGATGCAACCGCGAACTGGAGGCAGCATGAAGGGCAAAATCGGTTTCGTTCTCGGAGCTGCGCTCGGTTACGTACTCGGAAGCCGAGCGGGCAGAGAACGCTACGAGCAGATTAAGCGAGGCGCCCAGGCGGTGTGGGAGACGCCACTTGTGCAGCAGGGTGTCTCAGCAGCAAAGCATCAGATCGGTGACGGCCTCGACAGCGTGAAGGCGGCAGCGGCAAATGTTGCGAAGGCAGCATTCGATGCGGCAACTGGGCCGCGAGGCGGCGCCGCCCAGCCACAAGGCACAAAGCCCAGTGAGTCTGGGGCGAAACACGATGGCTCTGCGCCGGGGGACACGAAGATAGATGGTCCGGAGGAGACATTGGTATGAGCCGAAAGCGCAATGAGCCCGGCACCTTTGAATTGTTGACGAGGCTGCCGCAGCAAATTGTGAGCCTCGCGAAGATTGAACTCGCGAACGCTAAGCGCGAGGTGCTGTCGGCCGCGAAAAAGATTGGCATTGGCGCTGCGGGCATCGTCGTTGCCCTGTTTTTCGTATTCTTCATGCTCGAGGCACTCGTCATCGCTGCGATCGCCGCCCTTGCGCTGGTCTGGCCGTGGTGGCTAGCGGCACTGGTAGTGGCGGCGGGTCTCTTGGTCCTTGCCGCGCTTGCGATCCTCGCGAGCATCGTGCTGATTAAGCGTGGCAATCCCGTGCCCGACGAAACGATTGACCGGGTGAGTGGCGATATTCACGCGATGGGCGAGGTGCGCGTCAATAACGACGGGCCGACGTTTGGTGGCCGCGGAGGAGTGCGATGAACAACAGCAAGGCGCAGGGCATTATCGAAGCCGAACTCGCGCGCGCCGAACTCTACGACACCCTCGGCCAGTTGCGTGACCGTCTGAACTATGCTCAGCGATTCGATGACGCGATGGACCGGGCGGGGGCTCGAATCCAAGAGGTGAAGGAAGAACAGCCTGCGGTGTTCGCGACCGGCGTGGTGGTAGCTGCGGCTGCAGTTGGTGCGATCGTCTGGGCGGTTGCACGTGGAATTACGAAGAGAATTCGCTAAATCGAAGTTTTCCCGCATAACGGCTGTGTTGCGATTCGATCGAAAGCGACGCACGTTTTGCGTCTTGCGCGATGCAAGGCAAGAATAGGGTGAACAGGTTAATCTCGTTTCTGGGTATTCAGTGAACCTTTGCGTTTCTATTTCCATGTTCGTGCTCGAGTGAGTGGGGTGTATGTCGGATCAGGCGAAGCCGCTCGGTGGCCTTCGTGTGCTCGTTCCTCGGGGGGGGATCTGGGGCGACCTCGTATCTCAGGCGCTTCGAGAACAAGGAGCACAAACGGTAATTGCGCCACTTGTAGATTTTGCGCACACGAGTGAAGAAGACAAGCTCGTTGGTGCGCTGCGAGATCTTGAAAATGGCGAGTTTGATTGGATGACGGCGACAAGCGCGACTGTGGCTGACGTTCTCAAGCATCACAATGCGGTGTTCCATGAGCGCACCAAGGTTGCGATCGTCGGGGAAGCAACGGCGGTGGCGTTTCGTGAAGCCGGGTATCCTGTCACCCTGACACCCAAAGAAGATGAGAATTCGACGCATCAGCTACTCAAGGAGTGGCACGAGATAGACGCTGGCAATGTGCTTCGCGTGCTCACGCTTCGTTCCGATGTGGCGACCCCCGTGCTCACGCAGGGCCTCATCGGCCGCGGCCACAACGTGACCCAGGTGCTCGCGTTTCGAACCATCGGTGTTCCGGCATCGGTGCATATTCGCGAGGACATCGATTCGGGTCGTATTAACGCGATTCTTGTTGCGTCCGCCAAGATCGCAGAGCAGGTGCGCGAGCAGTTCCCGATGGTCCCCAAAGACACGCTCGTCGTGTGTGTGGGTGAGAACACGCTAGCTGCGGCCGCAGATCTCGGTCTTCCCGGCTGCACCGAAGGGAACTCCACCTTAAGACAGGCCATCATCGACGCGGTTGAGTCCGCAATCGACCATTCAGACATGCTGGACTAGATATGGCGCGTCTTGAGGTGCACAGCGACCGGGTGGTCATTCGCCTCACCGCGTCGGAAAAGGCGGTATCACTGCGCAGGCGTGACGTCGTGCTCGACCGCGAGGCGATCCGCTCCGCAGTTATCACCGACGATCCGTGGGTGTGGATTCGCGGGATCAGGGCCCCCGGAGCGAGCCTGCCAGGTGGACTCGCCTACGGCACCTGGCGCACCCGCAATGGGAGAGACTTCGTGCTCGCGCGTCGAGGTCGATCCGCCGTTGTCATTGACCTCGATGTCGACGAGACTGCAGAGGAGAACAAGGGGTGGATCGGCGAGTTCGATTCGTTCTCGCGCGTGATTATCTCTACGGTGCACGCGGCCGCCCTGGTTCGCGCCCTCCGGCTCGAAGACGCTGACGAGCCGTTCAAGGTCGACACGAACAAGTAACGCGGCCCCGGGATCGGATGATCCCGAACCGCGTTCACCCCGCTGAGTCAGCGAGCGTCGCCTTGCTAACGACGACCGGGTTCAGTGCTCAGTCATTGAGCACAATGATCTCTTCGAGTGAGAGCCTGGTGCGTGGGGCAAGTTCGCGCTCCTTGAGAACGTCAGGGAGCTGCTCGGGCGATCCGAGCTTGCCGATCGTTGCGACGGTCACTGGGGTGAGGGTGGCGTCGAGGTCAAACGCCTCGATCAGAGCCTGCGGATCAAACCCGCCCATCTGGTGTACGTAGAGTCCTTCGCTGTGCGCCTGCACTGAGAGGTGTGCGACGGCCTGGCCGAGGTCGTACTCGGCCCAACGCATCGGCTGGCCGTCTGCGGTCTGATTTACGGCGAGGTTAACGATGAACGCGGCGGCAGTGTTCGCCCACGCTGCGTTTCCGGGCATGAGTGAAGCTTCGACCTTCGCGAAAGAATCCGACCCGCGGCGGGCGATCACGAAGCGCCACGGCTGTGTGTTGCCGCCACTCGGTGACCAGCGTGCTGCCTCGAAGACACCTCTCAGTTCGCCTTCGGTGAGCGCGTGGCCCGCGTCGTAGGCGCGCGGACTCCACCGCTCGGTGAGCGTGTCGAGAATGGGTGCGCTGGTGGTTGCGTGCTTCGCTATCACGAAATGTTCTCCTGGGTTCATGCAAGTGGCGGAGCCTGTGCCTCGCCGAAGAGTTGAACGCCCTGATGCCCCGTACTATTCCTGCGGCACGCTCGAGAGAAATGCGTGTCGCGCCTCATCGGCGATCACCTCAGAGAGGGCGTCGAGCACAGGGGAGCGGAGATTCCATCGCTGCCAGTAGAGTGGCAGGTCAATGTGCGATCCCGGCATGATCTCAACGAGCTGCCCCGACGCAAGCGACTCTGCGCATTGCAGCCTCGGCACCATGCCCCACCCCATGCCGAGCTCGATGGCCATGACGAACTCTGCCGACGAAGGTACGAAGTGCCGAGGTGGATCGACCCGGGCCCGGGTAATCCGCTTGATGAAGCGCTGTTGAAACATGTCGTGCCGATCGAACTCGAGCTGCGGTGCCGCGGCGAGGCTCGTGGCGTTCAGGCCCTGGGCGAAGTGACGTGCTGCGAAGGCCGGGTGGGCGACGGCGTAGTACCGATCCACCCCGATGAGTGTCGAGGTGCACCCAGGCACCTCCTCTCGCGTTGCGGTGAGGGCGGCCATCGCCTCGCCGCTTCGCAGCCTCTCGGTCGAGATCGTCTCGTCGGCGCGGATCACCTCGAATCGTGCTCCCGTTTCATGCGCAGCGCGTGCGAGTGCTGGAATGAACCATGTTGCGAGCGAGTCGGCGTTCACGACCAGAGGGATGAGGGCTCCTCCAGTTGGGCCCTGCTCAAGTTCATCTGCCAGGTCTCCGAAGACCTGCTCCACCTGTCTGGCCGCGCAGAGCACGGTCGCCCCGGCCTCGGTGACCGAGACAGGGCGTGTGCGGCGCAGTAGAACCGTTCCCGCGCGCTCCTCGAGACTCCTGATCCGCTGGCTTACCGCAGACGGGGTGATGTGCAGGTGCTTGGCCGCTGCCTCGAGCGAACCCTGATTCACGACGGCAGCGAGTGTGCGCAGTTGTTCGATCGGAAGATCCACACCTTTATATTAAGCAAAACTTAACGAGCATGAGAATAATGAGGCATCCTAAATTCGCAATTGGGTATCGTTCGGCCGTAACCTCAAGTCTGTGATCCTTCCACTTCTCATCGGCCTCGGCAGTGGCCTCTCGCTCATCGTCGCGATCGGTGCGCAGAATGCGTTCGTTCTGCGGCAGGGTATTCGGCGAGAGCATGTGTTGCCCGTCGTGCTCATCTGCGGTGTCACCGACGCGATGCTCGAACTGCTTGGCGTCGCTGGGATTGGCCTCATTGTCGAGCGGGCACCGATCGTGCTCGAGGTGGTGCGCTGGGGCGGCGTCGCGTTTCTCATCTGGTATGCGTGGTCGGCGGCTCGCCGCGCGATGCGACCCGAAGTGCTCGTGGCGGGTGCGGGCGGCGAGACATCACTTAAGAAAACGGTGCTCGCCTGCCTCGCGATCACCTACCTCAATCCTCACGTGTACCTCGACACCATGGTGCTCATGGGGTCGATCGGCAACGCTCAGGGCGACCCGGCGAGGTGGTGGTTCGTGGCAGGCGGTGCGATCGCGAGTATCGGCTGGTTCTTCGTGCTCGGGTACGGCGCGCGTGCGCTCACGCGATTCTTCGCGACCCCGCGTTCGTGGCGGATCCTCGACGGCGTCGTAGCGGTGACCATGCTCGTGATCGCGGCCCGCCTCGCCTTCGGTGGGATTGCGGGTTAGCCGCGGAGCGTGGAGAGCAGATCGTCCACGGCCTCGGCCGGAGTATCGAACGCGCACATGAGACGGTAGGTGTTTCCGGGGCCTCGGGAGGTGCGGAGGTCGGCCCGCGCAGCGACAGCGGGATCGAGCTCAACAAACACCGCGTTTGATTCGACGGGGTGGAGGATCGTTGCACCAAGCGATTCGAGGCCCTCGGCGAGTCGATCCGCCATTGCGTTCGCGTGCCGCGCAGACCGCAGCCAGAGATCGCCCGCATACAGGGCGGTGAGTTGCGCCGAGATGAACCGCATCTTCGATGAGAGCTGCAGGTTCATCTTGCGCAGTGAGGTGATTCCCGGGGTGGATCCGGGCCGCAACACCACCACTGCTTCGGCTGCGAGTGCACCGTTCTTCGTGCCGCCGAGGCTCAGCAGGTCGACCCCGACGTCGCTGGTGATCGCGGCGAGGCTCGTTCCGAGGTGCGCGGCGGCGTTGCCGAGGCGCGATCCATCGACGTGGAGCAGCATGCCGAATTCGTGCGCCTGATCGGCGAGCGCCTGAATCTCGGCGGGTGTGTAGCAGGTGCCGACCTCGGTGACCTGCGAGATCGAGACGACGTTCGGCGAAGCGCGATGCTCGTCACCCCAGCCCCACGCTTCGCGCGCGACGATTTCGGGAGTGAGTTTGCCGTGCTCCCCGTCGAGCGGCAACAGCTTGAGTCCGCCCGTTTTCTCCGGTGCGCCGGTCTCGGCTGTGTTGATGTGCGCGTTGCGAGCGCAGATCACCGCACCCCACCGAGGGGTTGCAGCCTGGAGTGCGAGCACGTTTGCACCGGTGCCGTTGAACACCGGAAACGCCTCGGTCTCGGCGCCAAACAACTCGCGCGCGACCGCCTGAAACTGTTCTGTCCACGCGTCGCCCCCGTACGCCCTGGCTGCCCCGGTGTTCGCGTCGCTTATGGCCTGCAGCACCTCGGGGTGGATCCCCGACCAGTTATCGGAGGCGAATGAGTTGGGCGTTGCGAGTTCGTTCGAGGGCACGAACACAGTTTACGGCGTGCGGGGTGGGGCGACGCGGCGGGGGCGGATCGCCTCGAACGCTGCTCCGAACTTGAGGAGCCTGGTGTCGTCGTAGGCGCGCCCGGCGAACGTGAGTCCGACCGGCATTTGAATGTCTGACATGAGCCCCATCGGCACGGTGACGGTGGGGATGCCGAGATGGCGGATCGCGAGGTTGCCGTTGGCGATCCATACCCCGTTGCGCCAGCCAAGGTCTGCCGAGGCTTCGTTCACGTCCATGTTTGCGGGGCCGACATCTGCGACCGCGGGAAAGACGACGGCGTCGAGGCCCAGTTCGTCCATCCACTGCTCGAGGTCGACCTCGCGGGTGCGCTCGAGGCCCCTGAACCCCGCCTCGAGCTCGGGAATCTCAGTGAACGACGTGACCGGGTTCGCGCGTACGTGACCAGGGTACTCGGCGATGTCATCGTCGAACCCGGTGTAGCGATCGGGGAGCGCGCCTTCTGGCTGCGGGAAGATCTCTGCGCCGTCGACGCCCGAGAGATCTGGGAGTGCGGGGTCGCCGTTCGCGCGCAGGAAGTCGTCCCACGACCAAGCCGACAGGTCGACGATCTCGCGCTTCAAGTACTCCGCCGACACGAAACCGCGGGTGGAAAGCTTCGGCGCGCCAGGCCGGTCGCCCTCGTAGTTCGAGACGACCGGGAAGTCCACGTCGATGACCTCAGCGCCTGCCGCCTCAAGGTCGCGTCTTGCGGCCTCCCACAGTTCGATCACGGAGTCGCGGGTGTCGATGCGCTGCCCGGTCGGGCCGCCGATACCGGGGTCTGCGGCGGTGCCGGCCTCGGGGTCTGCGTTGATGTACATCTTCGGAATGCCGAAGCGGCGGCCCGCGAGCGGGCCCGATCCACTGTGATTATTTACACCGTGATTACCGAGCGCAGGGTAGCTCTCGGGCCGCAACTCAGATACTGGCGGGATTGTCACCCAGGGCTGCGCTCGCCAGAGGTCGCCGCGCGTCTCTGGGTCTTCGGCGACGATGACGTCGAGCACCTCGAGCATGTCGGCCATGGTGCGGGTGTGGGGCACCACCACATCCATCGTCGGCACGAGCGGCCAGTTGCCGCGGATCGAGATGACGCCGCGCGACGGGGTGTAGGCGCAGAGCGCGTTGTTCGAGGCGGGGCCGCGCCCGCTCGACCAGGTCTCTTCGCCGAGCCCGAACGCCGCGAAGCTTGCGGCGGTCGCGGTGCC
>JBEBUJ010000097.1:0-7161 GCA_040393365.1 Leucobacter denitrificans | reverse complement strand
GAGGCCACAGTGTGGAACGAAGACCGGGTTGGCAATGTCAGCTTCATGCCGAACAAGGTGGGAGCACCGACGATCAACTTCTACGAAGCCTACGTAAAGGCGCAGTCGTAGTCCGATCGTCACACACCTGAGATAGGCCCCTGGCGTGCATCACGCATCGTGATGCACGCCAGGGGCGATCCTCGAATCTGGAGCTACTCATGCAAGATCTTTCGAAACAGAATGCTGTCGTCACAGGTGCCGGGGGAGGCATCGGTCGATCGATTGCCCTCTCGTTGGCTCGCGCTGGCGTGAACGTGATCGCGGCAGACATCGACGAGCTGCAGGTGCAATCGGTCGCGGAGGAGGTGCGGCAGCTCGGAGTCTCGGGGTGGAGCCTTGCGACGGATGTCAGTCGCGCCGAGAGCGTAGAAGCGCTCGCAGCCTTCGCCTATGAGAAGTTCGGTTCGATCGACATCTTGGTGAACAACGCGGGCGTAGGCTTGCGCCCGTTTCGCGCGAGTTGGGACACGAGCCTCGAAGACTTTCGCTGGGTGATGGGAGTGAACTTCTGGGGTGTAGTGCACGGCATACGAGCGTTCATTCCACGCATGCGCGAGCAAGCTCAGGGAGCAACCATCGTCAACACATCGTCTCTCTCGTCGTTTTCGTCGGTTGCCGGCCTCGGCGCATACTCCGCTTCGAAGGCCGCGATTGACGCGCTCACCCTTTCCACCCGTGAGGAACTCGCGCAGGCGGGCATTCCGATTCGATTGTCGTTGCTCTTTCCGGGTGGGGTGCGCACACGGCTTGCCACGAGCGAGCGCCTGCGACCTGAAGCTGAGCAAAGCGAGCATCGCGACGTCGTGCCCTGGTCGAGCTACGTCGCCACGCAGCCCGCGGGGGAGCCGCCTGCGAGCGTCGATTCGGCTGCCGCTGCGATGACCTTCATCGACGCCGATGATGTCGGCCCGATCGTCGTTGAAGGGATACGTCGCGGTGCACCATTCATCGCGACCGGACCGCCACCGCGCGAGAGCTACCTCGCCCGGGCGCATGAGCTTGCATCGCCGTTCTTCGGCTGACCCGGGGTGGAGCATGCCCAGCACCCGACCGGACGCATAGACTTTGGCTCATGTCGATGTTCAGTGCCAACTCATCTGACGCGCGGCAGACCGGAACTTCAAGCGATGCTCAGCGAATGAACGGGCAGCGGAAGAATGTTCGCGGCTTGGCGACCAGACAGTTGATCCTTGCGTCAGCTGAGCGTCTCTTCGCTGAGCGGGGCATCGAATCGGTGCCGTTGCGCGACATCGGTGTCGATGCCGGGCAACGCAATCACGCGGTCGTGCAATACCATTTCGGTGATCGTGAGCAACTGGTGCGGGAGATCGTGGAGTTTCGTGGAAACGAAACTGACCAGGTGCGGGCCGGCATGGTGGCTGACTTCACCATGGGCGACCGCGCCCCGACGCTCATCGACATCATGCGCGCGTTCGTGTTACCGCTCTCGATTCATCTGGAGTCCGATAACCACTATCTCGCGTTTCTCTCCCGCTACATCATCGAAGAGGGCGGGTACGAGGGACTGAGCAGGGGCTCGATTCAGGCTGGGGCGTCGGTGGTGACCCTGCAGACGCTCGTGGCACGAATTGTTCCCGATATGCCGGAGCACATTCTGGATGAGCGCTGGCTCATCGCCCAGACCAGTGCTGTGCATGCGCTCGCTCGCTATCAGGCGGCACTTCGTAAGCGGGGAAGACTCCCGGCTCCTAGGGATGAGTTGCTGGCAGCGCTCGTGTCGTTTCTGGCCGCCGGCATCGTAGCGCCCCTTGGGCCCGGGATGCCGGCGACCTCGAACGTTAGTTGAGCTGCGACATGAAACGCGCAGACCAGTCGTAGAGATCTGTCGGGACGTAGAAGTCCTCCATGTCGTTGATCTCTTCCCAGTGCGAGGCGATGGACTCGACGCTCGCGGGCTCTGCCGACTCGTTGAGCCAACCGTTGGTGAAGCCTTGGAACCATCTGCCGAATCGGCCCGCGCCTGCGACAATGATCTCGCCGTTCACCGGGCATGATTCCTGAGCGAGGTAGCCCACCAACGGCGAGACCGTGTTCGTCTGCATTGCAGCCAACCGTGCATCGGTGACCTGCCCTGACACGACGCCTGCCTTGTCTGTTGTTTCACTCGGACGGGTCATGGCGTTCGGAGACACGGCATTGACCAGAATGCCTGGCGTGCTGCGAGCCTGGTAGGCGAGGCTTCTTGTGAAGCCAAGCACTGCGCCTTTCGCGGTGGCGTATGCGAGGTTTGAGGGCAGACCGAGCATGCCTGTCGAGACGGTGTTGATGATTCGCCCGTACTCCTGCTTTTCGAAGTGCGGCCAAGCCGATCGCGTCATGTGCCAGGTGCCGCGAAGGTGCACGTCGAGCGTGACCTCGAGGTTCTCGGCGTCCGCTTCGGGGAAGGACGCCCAGCGCGAGATGCCCGCGTTATTGACGAGAATGTCGAGCCGGCCGAACTCGCGGATCGCGGTGTCGACAATTGCCGCACACCCCTCGGGGGTGCTCACGCTGTTGGTGTCAGCTACTGCGATGCCGCCGTCTGCGATGATCTCAGCGACGACTTCGTTGGCTGGCTGTGTATCGCTGCCCACGCCTTCCTTGCTTCCGCCAAAGTCGTTGACGACTACTTTCGCCCCGAGCGAGGCCAGCAGTATTGCGTGAGCGCGGCCAAGGCCACGTCCTGCTCCTGTGACGATCGCCACTCGGTCGTCGAGTCGAAACTGATCGATGCTCATTGGTTCTCCAGATTGTTGCGCGGCGCCCATGGGGCGTGTGGCCTGCTGAGGGCGCCAGATTGGAAGGCGTGTCGAGATTTCAACACGTTCGCTCAGTATATATACGTGTTCGTTGTCTTTATTGATTTTTTCCCATGTCGGACGATTGCATCATTTAAAAAGTAGTGCTTAAATTGGCGAGTGCGGGCAAAGCGCCCGAAGTGGACAGTAAAGGTCAATCAAGATGGTGAACGAAGTTACTTCACGTGACAAAGAGGTCGACATTGAGGTAGAGGTTCTGGTGATCGGCGCCGGAATCATCGGCATCTACCAGCTCCACAAGGCTCGTGAGGCGGGGTTCGACACGCTGCTCATCGATGCGGCGGACGGGGTCGGCGGGGTCTGGTACTGGAACCGCTACCCAGGTGCGCGGTTCGACTCTGAGAGCTATACCTACGGCTACATCTTCTCGAAGGAGTTGTTCGCGGAATGGAAGTGGGAAGAAGAATTCGCGACGCAGCCCGAGATCGAGCGGTACATCAATCATGCGGTGGACAAGTTTGATCTGCGAAAAGACATCAGGCTCGGTGAGCGCGTCGTGTCGGCCGTATATGACGAGCGCGAAGAGCGCTGGAACCTCACGACCGCGAACGGCACGAGGATCCGCGCTCAGTTCGTGGTGTCGGCCACTGGCGGGCTCTCTGTCCCGAACTACCCAGACCTCGACGGCCTGGAAGACTTCGAGGGTCTTGCCTATCACACTGGCGCATGGCCCAAGGAGCCCATCGATTTCGCTGGCAAGCGCGTCGCGATCATTGGGAACGGCCCCTCTGGATCGCAGATACTCCCGAAGGTCGTCGATCAGGTTGAGGCTGTGCACCTCTACATGCGCTCTCCAACCTGGTGCACGCCACTGAACAACGCTCCGCTTTCCGATGAGAAGCATGAGCAGCTGGTGGCGGATTTCGATCAGGTTGTGCACACGCTCATGTCGTCGCCATCCGGGTTCCTGCACCCCTTTCCCTCACGCAGCTGGGCGAATGAGACGCCGGAGCAGCGCCAAGAGATGTTCGAACGGGCGTGGCGTTCGCCGGGGTTTGCGAAGTTCACCACGAACTTCATCGAACTCACCTCCGACCCCGAGGTGAACGCGGAGTTCTGCCGGTTCATCGCCAACAAGGTCCGCAGTATCGTTGACGACCCCTGGACCGCTGAACATCTGATTCCCAAGGATCAGCTCTTTGGTGCGAAGCGCCCGCCATTCATCGACAACTACTACGAGTCCTTCAACAAACCCGCAGCGCGACTGTTCGACCTGTCGGAGACTCCGATTCTTCGGGTCACCGCGAAGGGCATCGAGACCAAGGAGGGCTTACAGGAGTACGACATCATTGCATTCGCCACGGGCTTCGACTTCGGCACCGGCGCACTCACTCGCATGGGGGTGAAGGGGCGTGACGGGCTCGATCTCTCAACAGACTGGAGCGAGGGCCCGTTCGATTGGTGCGGCTTCGCGATGCACCGTCTTCCGAACTTCTTCTTCCCTGGCGGACCTCACGGCGCCGGCGGTGGCAACTATCCCAGGTACGGGCAGGACCAAGTGGACTACATCACCCGGATCCTGGTCGATATGCGCGAACGAGGCGCACGCGTGTTCGAGCCGACGCAAGCACAGGAAGACGAATGGATGACCATGGTGGAGACACTCGCGCCTCAGACGACCTTCTCTGCGAAGCACAGCCACTACTACGGCGCGAACGTCAAGGGCAAGCCGGCCAAGTATCTGCTCAACCCTGGCGGGAGGGGCAAGCTCCATGAGCTCGTAGGGCGCATGATCGAAAGCGACTACGAAGGTGTGCTCGACGCTCACAGCGATGCTGAAACGGTTGGAACGCGCTGATGGCCGAGCAGGAGTCTGGGGTGACCCCAGCACGTGAGGTTATCGTCGCTCTCGTGAACGCGGTGGCAGGCCGCGAGGACGAGTTCAATGCCTGGTACTCCGGGCAGCATATTCCGGAGATACTGGAACTTCCGGGTTTCGTGGGCGCCCAGCGCTATGAACTCGATCCCGCGAGCGCGCCCACATCTGGCTACGGCTATCTGACGATCTATGAGGTCGAGGGCTCGGCGGCCGAGGCGAGAGACCGGTTTTTCAGCTCCGAGCTGAGTTCGAGCGACTCGATCGAGCGTAGTCCCATGATCTTCGCCGCCTATCTCCCATTCGGTCCACCCCTCCTCCCGTGAGCGGGGGATCCGTAGCGAGCGCCAGGGGGAGCAACAGCGTCCTCCTGGCGCTCGCGCTTGCCACGATCTCGGGCTCGTTCGCCCAGACGATTCCGATTCCAATCCAGACCCAGCTCCCTGAGTATCTGGGTGCGCCCATGCGTGATACGGCCTGGGTGCTCACCGCAACAATTCTTGTTGGTGCAGTGAGCACACCTATCGCCGGTCGGCTCGGCGATATGTACGGTCGTCGGCGAGTGCTGCTCGCGCTGCTCTCGCTACTTGTCGCTGGATCGATCATCTGCGCGCTCTCATCTTCAATAGTGCCAATGGTCATCGGGCGGGTCTTCGCGGGATGCGCGGTCGGGGCGATGCCACTCGCCCTCGGCATCCTTCGTGACCTTGTGCCGCCATCGCAGATCGCGCGCACCATTGGAGTGATGATCGCAACCGTCGGCATCGGGGCCGCACTTGGCTTGCCCATCAGTGCGTTCGTGGCTGAACAGATCGACTGGCACCTGCTCTTCGTGATGAACGGACTGCTCGCAGGGGCGGCAATCGCGATGGTGCTCCGCCTCGTGCCATCGGCCCCCGGCGAGCCCGCTGGTCGTCTCGATCTCCCGGGCGCGGTCGGCTTGTCGCTTGGTCTCGTTGGTGTGCTGCTTGCCATCTCTCGCGGCAACGAGTGGGGGTGGCTCGACCTGCGCACGCTCGTGCTGCTTGCCTGCAGTGCGCTCGTCTTCGTGGCCTGGGCTCTCTATGAACTGCGCATTCAGAACCCGATGATTGATCTTCGGCTCTTCGCGCAACGGTCGGTGCTGTTCACGAATATCGCAACGATCGCACTCGGCTTCTCGTTCTTCGCGTCGAGCGTGGTCTTTCCTCAGCTCTTGCAGGTCCCCGCGAGCATTGGTGGCATCGGTCTCACCCTGCAACAGGCGAGCTATGTGCAGATGTCGCTCGGCATCGCGATTCTCATTACCTCACCGATCGCGGGACGCGTGAGTGCACGGATTGGGCCGCGTTCGGTGCTTCTCATCGGCGTCGCCTTCCTCGTCTTGGCGTATGGCTTCGCAGTGTTCCAGATCCTGCACGAGGTTCAGGTGTGGCACGTGGCAGTGGCACAGACCGTGGTCGGCATGGGTATTGGCTGCGGCCTGTCGGCGATGCCAACCCTGATCTTCCGGGCAGTGGACCCTTCAACCTCATCGGCCGCGGCCGGGTTGAACCAACTGATGCAGTCACTCGGCAGCACCACTGCGGCGGCGGTAGTCGCTGCCGCGCTGGCAGCATCGGCTGCGGCCGGTGGCATCTTGGGGTTCCCGACGAGCGAGGGCTTTGCGTTTGCGCTCTCATTTGGCCTTGTCGCCTGTCTGATCTGCGGTTTCGTCGCCCTTCTTATTCCCCGAGAGCGGGCATAAAGAGGGAACCCGCAGCATTGAATCGAACACTAGTGTTCCGTTAAACGAATTACGTGCTGCGCTTATTGCAACACTCGAAAAATTCCGCTATTCTCACGAGTGGCCTCCGCGTCTCATCGCAATGGTTCACCAATATCTATCGTCCAACTAACGAGCCCAATGGAGGACTCAATGAAACGTTCGTTCCGTACTATGGGTATCGTGGCCGCTGTGGCTGCGGCGCTCACCGTCTCGGCATGCGCAGCCCCCGATGACGGCAATACCTCCGAAGCAACTGGAGGAGTGCTCACGTACGCGTACTCGGTCGACGCCACGACGCTCGACCCGATCGGTATTCGCGATGCTTCGAACTCGCTGTCGAACGGAAGCCGCGCCTTCGCGATCTACGATGCGCTCTTCGCGCTTGATCCCACGACGGGCGACCTGGTCAACCGTATCGCGGAGTCGATCACCTCTTCCGAAGACGGAACGACTCAGACGCTGAAGCTGAACGAGGGAGTGAAGTTCTCGGACGGCACCGACTTCAATGCTGAAGCAGTGAAGTACAACTGGGAGCGTCTGCAGAACCCCGACAACAACGCGCTCAGCGCTGCATATGCGAACCGCATCAGCGACATCGAGATCGTCGATGACCTGACGCTGACCTTCACCTCAACCCCCGCCACGACTCAGTTCGGTCACCTGATCGCGCGTTACTTCCCCTTCGTTGGCTCGCCGACGGCAATGGAAGAAAAGGGCGATGAGTTCGCCGTGTCGCC
>JBEBUJ010000096.1:0-7256 GCA_040393365.1 Leucobacter denitrificans | reverse complement strand
TATTCGCGGCAAACGAGAATGCTCGCCCATTCTCCTGGCCAGAGCCGCAACCTCATGGGCAGGTGCCGCCCGCCCCTCCGGCTGCGCCACCCGCGCCCGCCCAACCTACACCCGCCCAACCTACGGCCGCACAGCCTGTGACTGCTCGGCCGGAAACGGCACAGCCTGAAACAGCAAAGCCGGAAACGGCACAGCCTCCGCTGCCGGCCTTTATGCCTCCGGCTCCTCCGGCCCAGAACGCGGCGCCACCCGCGGCCCCTGCGCCCGCTGCAAGGCCTGAGGCTCCTGAGGTTCCTGAGGCGGCTCCCGCGGCTCCCGCGACTCCGTCTGGCCCGCCCACGGTTCCGACGTATGCTCCGCCACTTCCGAAACCTGCCGCTGCTCCCGCGCAGCCTGTTGCTCCCGCGCAGCCTGCTCAACCGGCTGTTCCCACACCGGCAGTAGCTGCTGCTCCCGTAGCCCCTTCTCCGGTCGCGCACGATCCGTCAGAAGACGAACTCGATCGCACGGTCGTGGTGTCACGTAAGGCGGCCTGGGTCATAGAACTGCCTGACGGGCGCGAACTCGACCTCTTAAGTGATGATGTGGTTGTCGGACGCAGGCCCACCGCGGTTGGCGAGTCCGATGTGCTGGTAGTCCCCGACCCCACTCGCACCCTCTCGAAGTCGCACGCGCGTCTTCGTCGCACAGGGGACTCGTGGACGATCGAGGATCTCAACTCCACGAACGGTGTGTTCGTGTTCGATGACGCGGGCGTGCAGACCGAAGTAGCGCCAGGTACTCAGCAGCGAGCGAGCGAGCACCTCATTATCGGCACGCTCGAGGTGCGGTTGCGACCCGCAACCCAGAAATAATCGAAACAGGACTCATTCGATAACATCGAGAGAACACTTCGGCGACTCTAAGCCAACTGATGGGTTTGGGACGTATGCTGACCGAGTGAGAACGATTAGTTACAACTTGCGCAAGAACCGCGCCGTGGGGGAACTCGCACATCTTGTCAAGAAGCACAACGCTGAGTTGCTGTGCCTGCAAGAAGCAAAGTCTGTGGGGCTTCCCCCCCATATTGGCCCGCTCAAACTTGTGCACGCCACCGAGAAGAACCGGCTCGGTCTCGCGATGTATGTGCATTCAGATCGCTTCAAGGTGCGTTCCGCGCACACATTCGAACTGAAGAAGTCGCTGCACGACAAAATGCTCGCCCCGGCACACGAGCGCCTACTTGGCGCGCGTCTGCACGATCATGAGACAGAGACTGACTTCATTGCGGCATCGTTCCATGCGGCGCCCCTCACCGCACCGAACTCTCTGAGGCGCACGCAGATCAACTCGGCGATCAGCGAGTTACGGAGCCTGGGTTCGGGCTTGCCCACGATCATGGTGGGCGACTACAACTACCCGATGTTTCAAAAGAGTCTTGCGAAGAAGATGCAGGATGAGGGATTCCAACTGAAACGCAGCGACAAGAGTACTTACAATCGCTACTTCTTCTTCCGGGGCCACTACGACTTCGTTACGTCGACCGGTTTTAAGATCTCGCAGGTGAGCACTCTCGACCGGGGCAGCTCAGATCACATGCCGATTATGGTGACCGCGGCGCACGCGCCGAAGTTGCACGAGGCGCGCGCCGCGTAGCCGCTAGTTTTCTTTTGCTTCGTTCGCGTGCTTCGCGCAGCGGACCGCGGGACCGTCCTGTCGAACATCGACGTTCGCGGCGTTGAAACGATGCAACCCTTCGCGAAGCTGGTCTAATTCTTCTTCAGACCAGTGTGCAAAGCGCTCCCGGTATGAGTTCGCCCAAAGTGCACGCACATTCTCGAGTAAGGTTTCGGCCTCGCTACTCAGGGTGAGAAGCTGCACGCGGCGATCCTCCGCGGCCTCGGTTGTCTCGATGAACCCGAGGTCGCGGAGCTTACTGATCTGCCGACTCACGAGCGACTTATCCATCTCGAGCATCTGACTGAGGCCAGTCGCCGTGATCGGGCCCTTGCGTCGTACGAACTGCAGCAGGATCATATTGGCGCCGCTCAGGTTCGGGTGTACTTCCTCAGCGAACCGAGTCCAACGGGTGCGCGAGAACGCCATCACCTCGGTGAACTCGGTGATGATCGCAGCAATCGTGTCACCGTCAGTGGTCTGGTTTCCCCCCATGTCTATGACCCTAACGGTCCGTGGGGGTAGACGGTGGACGATGCGGCAGCACAATTGGACCAGTGATGTCGACGAGTACGCGCTGCTCAGAAGTTTCTGCTGCGGTGAGCTCGTCGAGTTCAGCATCGAGCCCGGCGTCCAGCCCAGGCTCGCCCAGCCCAGTGTCAGCGTCTGTTCTGCTGTCGTCCTCGGCAGCCCGGCGGAGCTCCATCAGACGTTCGGCGTTGCTCTTGGTGCTCAGCGGAATGTTCGGGATGAAGATGATCGCAATGAGCGCAACGAGTGCCATCGGTGAGGCGTAGAGGAAGATATTGCCGATTGCGTGGCCATATGCCGACTCGACAACCTCACGGATGGGGGCAGTGAGATCCGCAATCTTGGGAATTTGACCGCCCGCGAGCGCTTCTGCGCCCTTCAACTCTTTTGGAGTCAGCTTCGCGAGGGCCTCGCTCATGTACTGCATCACCTGCGTGGCAAGCAGCGCGCCCATGACCGAGATTCCCGCAGTTCCGCCAGCGGTGCGGAAGAAGGTGACGGCAGCGCTCGAGGTGCCCAGGTCAGTGGGCTCTACCGTGTTCTGCACGACGAGAACAAGGTTTTGCATCGTCACCCCGACTCCAACGCCGAGGATTGCGAGTCCCACGCCGATGTACCAATAGCTTGTGTCATAACGCATGCGGCCGAGCATGAGCATGCCAAGGAATAGGGCGATCGCTCCGCTCACCATGTAGCGTTTCCATTTGCCGGTGCGGGTGATGATCTGGCCGACAATCGTCGATGAGACAAGCACCCCCGCCATCATCGGCAGCGAGAGCAGGCTCGCCTCGATCACCGTGCGACCGCGGGCGAGCTGCATGTATTGGCCGATGTAGACCATAGTTGCCATCATTGCGAGGCCGACCGCGAGGCTCGCGATTGACGACATCGTGAAGGTGCGGTTCTTGAAGAGGGTCATCGGGATAAGTGGCTCTTCGGCCTTGAGTTCGACGAAGACGGCGATGGCGAGAACGACGAGACCGCCACCGGCCATGAGGAACGACTGCCAGGAGAGCCACTCGAAGTTCGTGCCGGCGAGTGTTACCCAGATAAGGATGCTCGAGAAACCGAGCGAGATAAGGGCGGTACCCCAGTAGTCGATCTTGATCTTGCGCTTGAGCGTTGGCAGGCGCAGAGTGCGCTGCAGCATGATGATCGCGACGAGTGCGATCGGGGCAGCAACGTAGAAGTTCCAGCGCCACCCGACGGTGTCGGTCAGGAAGCCGCCGAGGAGTGGGCCGCCGACTGTCGCGATCGCCATGATCGCGCCGAGGATGCCCATGTACTTGCCGCGCTCGAGCGGACTCACGATCTCGGCAAGGATGATCTGTGCGAGTGCGCCGAGGCCGCCAACTCCGATGCCCTGGAATGCGCGGCAGACGATGAGCCATGATGGGTCCGGAGCCATGCCCGCACATGCCGATGCGATGATGAAGAGGATGATCGCGACCTGCAGCAGCACCTTCTTGCTCGTGAGGTCTGCAAGCTTGCCCCAAATTGGAGTAGAGATCGCGGCCGAGAGCATGGTCGCCGTCACCACCCAGGTGAACGCGGTTTGTGTGCCGCCAATGTCGGCGATGATGATTGGCATCGAGGTGCCGACGACGTTCATCGCGAGCATGGAAACAAAGTTCGCGAGGAACAGCCCTGCGAGGGCAAGATGCAGTGCGCGCCCGACAAGCGGTGCGTTGCTGTTGGGTGTCGATTTGGAGTTGAGAGAGCTTCGGCTCATTCGGCGGCGGGATCCTAACGATAGTTGATGACGGTCAACTATATATCGTTAGTTGATGAATGTCAACTAATGCGAGGTCGTGTACCCGTTCGAGCCATTGGAGCCGTGCGGGCCTACCTCGCGTCGCTCGTGCGCTGTGCCCGCTGCGAGAAATACACCGGGATGAGCGACAGCAGAATCATCACCGTGGCAACCACGTTCACCTGATTCACCTCGTTCGGCCGAGCCATCTGGTTCATGATCCAGAGCGGCAGTGTCTCGACCCCGGGTGGCGCGGTGAAGATCGTCACCACGATCTCATCGAACGAGAGGGCGAACGCGAGCAGGCCGCCCGCGATGAACGCTGGGCGAAACTGTGGAAACGTCACGAGCCGGAACGTCTGTCCGATACCGGCACCGAGGTCTGCCGAGGCCTCCTCGAGGTTCGGGTTCATGCGGCGCAGGCGGGCGATCACGTTATTGAAGACCATGACCACACAGAACGTGGCGTGCGCGATGATCATGCCCCAGTAACCAACGTTGATGCCCATCGGCTTGAGTACCTGGTAGTAGGTATTGGACAGGGCGACACCGGTAACGATGCCGGGCAAGGTGATCGGCAGCACGATAAGCAGGTTCACCGTGTGCTGACCGAAGAACTTGAATCGCTGCAGTGCGAACGCCGCGAGCGTGCCGAGCACCAGGGCGAAGGCAGTGGCGACCGAGGCGACGATCACCGAGTTCAGCACGGCGGCGTGCACCGCGGGATTGATGAGCGCCTTCTCCCACCACTCGAGCGAGAACCCGGCTATCGGCCAACCAGAGACTCGCCCCGAGTTGAATGAGTTCGAGATGATCACGAACATCGGGATGTACATGAACCCGAGCACCACGAGGGTGATGATGCCGAGAATGATCTTGGTTCCGCGATTCAGGCGAAGCATGACATGACTCCTGGTTCGGGCTTAGAGGTTGTTGAGTGCACCGGTACGGCGCACCGCTGCGAGATACACGATGACGAGCACGATCGGCACGAACGAGAATGCGGCCGCGAGCGGTGGGTTGAGGTTGATGTTCTGCGCGATGATGCTGCCGATCATCTGGGTGGATCCACCCACGTACATCGCAGCAATGAAGTCGCCGAGGCTCAGTGAGAACGTGAATACTGACCCCGCGATGAGCGAGGGCAGCAGGAGCGGCGTGACGACGGTGCGGATCGTGCGGTACCCGCGTGCACCGAGGTCTGACGACGCGTCGAAGAGGTTTGCGGGGATCTGCGAGATCGCGGAATACACGGGTATCGCCATGTAGGGGAACCAGAGGTACACGAGTGTGAAGATCACCGTGAGTACGCCGAGACCGGGGCCGTGAATTCCGAGCGGTTCGAGTGCCCAGTTGAAGAAGCCGTTCTCGGTCCACACGAGACGCATGCCGATGATCTTCACGAGGTACCCGGCCCAGAGAGGAAGTGTGACGAGGATCGCGAGCACCGCGCGCAGTTTCGGTCCTGCGACCTGCGACATGAAGACGGCAAGTGGAATTGCGAAGGCTGCGCAGATGAGCGTCACGGCGAGTGCGATACCGAGGGTGCGCAGCGCGGTCATCGAGTATGCCGGAACCGTGAGCAACTGCACGAAGTTCTCGAGGGTGAACCCTGGCTTCACCCTCGAGGTGAATGGATCCGTCATCCAGAATGCCGTCACCAACATGATCGTGAGCGACAGGATGTAGACGCCTACCAACCAGACCATCGGCAGGGTGAGAAGCGACGCGAGGCGCCCTCTCGGATGCCGGTAGAGGGCGGTCGAAATCGGCCTCGGTGCGCGTTCGCGAACGTTCTGCGTGCTCACGGTGTGTCCTTGCTGATGTGGTGAATCGGGTAAGGGGTGTGGATCGGGCGGGAGGTGTGTGCCTCCCGCCCGCATCACACGGAGGAATGAGACCGAGCGGCTAGCCCTTTACGGTCGCCCAGGCGTTGGTCCAGTCTTGGTAATTCGTGCACTGCACATCGGTGCGGCCGTCGAGGCACTGGTCGATTGGGGTGGTCCAGAACCACACCTGCTCGAAGTACTCCTCGTCGGTTGCGTTGTAGTAGTCGCAGTGTTCCTTCGCCTCATCGCTGGTCTCGCAGAATGCGGCGTTTGCGGGAGCCATACCGAAGTTCATCGCGATCGCACCGTTCACGTCTGGCTGGCTCGTGTAATCCATCCAGGCGTAGGCGCAGTTCGGGCTCTCAGAATCTGTAGCGAGCATCCAGGCGTCCGACCAGCCAGTCGATCCTTCCTGCGGCAGCACGCTCTTGAACTTCTCGTCTTGCGTTGCCTTGCGCAGCACCTCCCATGAGGTGCCCACGACCGAGTTGCCGCCGGTGAATGAGGTGATGTTTGTCGCGGGCGACCAGTACTCAGACACCATCTTGTTCTGTTGCTTCAGCAGCTCGGTTGCCGCTGCGAGCTGTTCGTCATCGAGTGCGTACGGGTTCTCGATGCCGAGATCTGGCTCGTGGTGCATGAGGTAGATCGCAGCGTCGGCGATGTAGATCGGGCTGTCGTATGCCGCGATATTGCCCGCGTACGGGCTGTCAGACTCCCAGACAACGTCCCAGCTCGTGGGCTCTTCAGTCACGACCTCGCTGTTGTACTCGAGAATGTTCGCGCCGCGACCAATGGGGATGCCGTAGACATTGCCATTGAGAGTGTCGTAGAGCTGACCCTTCATGCCTGACACGATGTCGTCGCCGAAGTTCGGGATGAGCTCGGTGTTCAGTGGCTGGACGTTGCCGTCGACGATCAAGCGGAGGCTTGCGTCGCCCGATGCGGAGACGAGATCGTACTCGCCGGTGCGCATGAGCTGCACGGCCTCATCACTCGTTGCGAAGATCTTGCGGTTCACGGTGCAACCGGTGTCTGCGGTGAACTGATCGGCCCAGGCTGGCTCCACGAAGCCAGACCATGCCAGAATATTGACCTCGTTCTCGAAGTCGCCGAGCTCTTCGATCATGGGAATCTCGGGAACGTCGATCTTCAGTGTGCCGTCGTCTGAGACGGATGCTCCGCCGTCACCGCTTGCGCAGCCGGTGAGGGCGAGGCCGAGCGCCGCCGCCATGGCGAGCGGCGCTGCGAGCAACTTCTTGTTCATCATTACTCCTTCGGATGATGGGTTTGGTGGTGGGCGATAGGTGGATCAGGCGGCAGCGGCAGACTGCTCGGTTCCGGGAATCGGGGTTGCGTGAGCCTTGTGGAAGCGAAGGCTTACTGAGTCTCCGCGGATCAGGCTGGCCTCGGTTCTTGGGGTATGCCGATTCTGCTTTTCTGAGATGTAGCGCATGCCGTCTTGCGCGTCGATGAGGTAGCGGGTG
>JBEBUJ010000095.1:0-7266 GCA_040393365.1 Leucobacter denitrificans | reverse complement strand
TCAGCACCTTGCGGTTGGTGAAGTGCGGCCACATGTGGCGCTTGGCCGAAGCCTGGAGCGCAGCAGCGTCGACCGCAGCGGTTGGATCAAAAGACATGATTATCTCGTTCCCCAGTCGTATTTCTGTTTGTTGAGTTGGAGGTAGACGAACGTCTCGGTACCGGAGACGCCCTCAACGTTCCTGATCTTTTCGTTCAGGAGGCCAATGAGCGCATCGTCGTTCTCGCAGACGACCTCGGCGAGGATATCGAAGGAGCCGGCGCTCAGCACGACGTAGCTCACTTCTTCAAACTCGGCGAGACGGTCGGCGACGACCCGGGTGTCGCCTGAAACGCGGATACCGAGCATTGCTTGTCGGTGAAAGCCGAGTCGCATCGGGTCGGTCACGGCAACAATCTGCATGACCCCGGTATCCGTGAGCTTCTGAACGCGCTGCCTGACGGCCGCCTCGCTCAGGCCAACCGCCTTTCCGATTTCAGCGTACGAACGACGACCATCGAGCTGGAGTTGCTCGATGATTGCCTTCGACGTTGAATCGAGTGATTGAGCATTGCGTTTGGTACTCACGCTTCTGATTCTGGCAGTCAAAATCTAAATATGCAAAGGATTCCGCAGTAAATTCCAAAAAATTATTACCATTTAGTCGCTGCAAGATGGTGCATTGTGAATTTCCTACAACATGACTCGCGCTGTTCTCCGTCTCGAATGTAACCGTTTCATGAAGATCTGGCGACGCGGGCACCGCGATATTGGCATCACGTGTGATCATGTGCCATATTCAAGTGAACCCCCGGGGCAGCGTTGCCTTGCATGCTTCCGGGCTAGTAGGTATTTCGAATCGAAGGAGACCTCGATGCCACGCCAAATTCCCGAAGACCCGATGGTGCGCAACATCATCCGTTTGATGAACCAGCAAAAGTTCAGCCGCAGGCAGTTGCTCCGCGGCGCAGGAGTTGCGGGAGCGAGCGCCGGGGCTCTGTCCCTCGCAGCCTGCGGCACCGGAGGTGGAGGTGGAGGCAGCAGCGACGAGATCATCTGGGGTAACTGGACGTACTATCTCGATTTTGACGAGGAGACCGGTACGAATCCGACGCTCGACGCGTTCAATGAAACCTCCGACTTCCAAGTGCTGTACGTCGAAGACATTGACGACAACAACACGTTCTACGGCAAGATCAAAGACGCGCTGGCGCTCGACCAGTTCACCGGGTACGACGTCATCACTATGACCGACTGGATGAACGCACGCCTCATCGAGGCGGGGCAGATCCAGGAGTTCGACTACGCAAACTTGCCGAACGTCGAGAACAACTTGCTCGAGTCGGAATGGGAAGCGCTTGCAGAGGATCAGGGGCGCAAGTTCACGATTCCGTGGCAGCTTCCGACGACCGGCTGGGCGTGGAACAAGGAAGCGTTCCCAGGCGGCCTGCACACGCTCGACGACCTGCTGGACCCGGCGCTCAAGGGCAAGGTGCAGGTGCTCAGCGAGATGCGCGACACGATCGGCCTCATTATGGCTGGCCAGGGAGTAGACCCCGCAGGCGAGTGGGGCGATACCGAGTTCGACAACGCTATGGCCTGGCTGCAGGACGCACTCGACAGCGGTCAGATCAACAATGTCAAGGGCAACGACTACACGCAGGATCTGGAGACCGGAACGATGCTCGCGGGCTTCGTCTGGTACGGCGACGTCGTCATGATGAACACCGACCTCGGTGACCAGTGGGGTGTCGAAATTCCTGAGAGTGGCGGCATGATCGCGCGTGACTCGTTCACCATTCCGAACGGCACTTCAGCAGAGAACAAGGCAAAGGTAGAAGAGCTCATCGACTACTACTACCAGCCTGAAGTCGCTGCTGAGGTCGCTGCCTATGTTGCGTACGTCACACCTGTGCAGGGTGCACAAGAAGCCATGCAGAACGTGGATCCCGAGCAGGTGGATAACCCCGCGATCTTCCCGAGCGAGGAAGACTGGACGAAGCTTCGTCAGTTCCGTGCCCTCACCTCCGAGGAAGACAACAGGTATTCGACGGCATTCCAGCGGGCGTTGGGACTGTAACGCATGGCGAATCATGAGCTGAAACAGTCTGGGGCGGACCTTCGGCTGACCGGAATCCAGAAGCGCTTCCCGGGATTCACCGCAATTGAGAATCTTGATCTCGAGATTCCAGCGGGTTCCTTCTTCGCGCTGCTCGGTCCGTCAGGCTGCGGCAAGACAACCACCCTTCGCGTCATTGCTGGTCTTGAGGATCCAACCGCGGGCCAGGTGCTCATCGGAGGAACTGATGTCACAGCACTGAAGCCGCACAAGCGACCGGTGAATACCGTGTTCCAGTCGTATGCGCTGTTCCCACATATGTCGATTCTCGAAAACGTCGCCTTTGGGCTGCGGCGCCGCAAGGTCGGTGACCCGGTAGCAAAGGCGCATGAGGCACTCAAGCTGGTAGAACTCGACCACGTGTCAGACCGCAAGCCAGCTCAGCTCTCGGGCGGACAGCAGCAGCGCGTCGCGCTTGCGCGAGCCATCGTGAATCGGCCCGCGTTGCTCCTGCTTGACGAGCCGCTCGGTGCGCTCGACCTCAAGCTGCGCCGCCAGATGCAGCAAGAGCTCAAGCAGATTCAGCAGGAAGTGGGCCTCACGTTCCTCCACGTCACCCACGACCAGGAAGAAGCCATGACCATGGCCGACACTGTCGCGGTGATGAACAAGGGGCGGATCGAACAGATGGGGGCTCCCGAAGAGCTCTACGAACTGCCGAAGACCGTGTTTGTAGCGAACTTTCTGGGGCAATCCAACCTGCTCTCGGTTGATGTTGTCGGTGGGAACGATCAGGCGATCCACGCCACGCTCGCAGCGGGCGGTGGATCGAGGATTTCGGTCGCGCGCACCCGAACTGAGCGGGACAGCGGAACGATCACGGTGGGAGTGCGCCCTGAGAAGTTGCGCATGCATCAGACTGCGCCTGCCGAAGATCCGGGCATTAACGTTATTGGGCCGGGGCGAATCACTGACGTGTCGTTTATTGGTGTGAGTACCCAGTACACCGTTGATGTGCCGGGTATCGGCAACGTCGAGGTGTTTGCGCAGAACCTCGAGGCGGGCCCAGTCGGGCATCTCGACGATGAGGTGTGGCTGAGCTGGCTCGTCGAGCACACCTTCGGGCTTGCAGACGATCACCTCGAGACTGGTGCACTCACGACCGAGTTCTCAACGCAGGTGATTGCGGCTCAGGCAGCGGAATAGGTGAGCGCACATGGCATTTACCGCATTTTCTCAATCGGCGAAGGTGGTCGATCAAGCACCCAAGGGTAAGTCGTGGATTGCACTTATCCTGCTTGCTCCTGGCATCGCCTACATGCTGCTGTTCTTTGTGGCTCCGTTTATTCAGCTTGCGATTACCTCTTTGCAGGCACCTGCTGAGGGACACGGCATCGGGCAGTATGTTGCCGGACTCGAATTCATTAACTACTGGACGGCAATTCAGCAGTACTGGCCACAACTTGTTAGAGCGTTCATTTATGCAGTGATCGCGACGATTATCGGGCTGCTCATCAGCTACCCGCTTGCGTACCTGCTGGGTGTGACGTTGCGCAATCGGGCGATGCTGCAGGGGATCCTGCTCATCCTCGTCGTTGCACCGTTCTTCATCAGCATGCTGCTCCGTACGCTTGCTTGGAAATCGATTCTTCCGGTTGAGTTCATCGGCACAGACGGCTCAGTGATCTTCGGTCTCATCTATAACTTCATTCCGTTCATGGTGCTACCGATGTTCGCATCTTTGCAGGCGCTTGATCTGCGCCTCGTCGAAGCTGGAACTGATCTGTACGCTTCACCGGTCACGGTGTTTCGTAAAGTGACGCTTCCGCTCTCGATGCCGGGGGTCGTGTCGGGAACGCTCTTGAGTTTTATTCCGATGTCTGGTGACTTCGTCGTCGCATCGCGAAGCTTCTTGGGAAGTACAGACACCGCGATGATCGGTAACGTCATCGAGTCGAACTTTCTGCAAACGCAGAACTATCCGATGGCTGCGGCACTATCGATCATTCTCATGCTTGCGATTTTGGTTATCGTCGCGACGTATGTGCGGAGGAGCGGGGCGGAGGATCTGCTGTGAGATCGTTTAGTTTTGGCAAAGCCCTCGTTCCGGTTGTCAGCGCTGTTACGCTCATCTACCTCTTGCTTCCAATCGCATACGTTGTGGCATTCTCATTTAATGAGCGACGGGGTCGCAACAACATCAGTTGGAATGGGTTCTCGCTGCAGAACTGGCAGAATCCGTGCGGGGCACCACAGGTGTGCACGGCGTTCAGCAACTCGATTCTCGTCGGTGTGGTTGCAACCGTCGTAGCGACAATTCTCGGCACGATGATTGCAATCGCGCTGGTTCGGTATAAGTTCAAGGGGCGTTCGACGGTCAGTCTGCTGCTCTTCACCCCGATGGCGACCCCAGAGGTTGTGCTCGGTGCGGGGCTTGCTGCGCAGTTCTTGCTTGCGGGCGTTGAGAAGGGGATTGGAACGATTATCCTCGCGCACACGATGTTCTGCATCTCATATGTGGTGGTTGCGGTGAAGGCTCGTGTGGCCTCGCTGAACCCCGCGATTGAGGAGGCGGGCAGGGATCTCTACGGGTCGCCGACGCAGGTGTTCTTCAGGGTGACGCTGCCGATGCTCATGCCTGGCATTATCGGCGCAGCCTTGCTCAGCTTCGCTTTGTCGTTCGATGACTTCATCATCACGAACTTCAACTCTGGCACCGCGACAACCTTCCCGAAGTTCATCTATATTTCGGCGTTGAAGGGCGTACCGGCGCAGGCGAACGTGCTCGCATCGATGGTGTTCTTCGGGGCGCTGCTCCTCGTGATCATCGTGCAGCTGGTGAATATCAATCGGGCCAAACGGCTCGCAAAAATCTAACGATGCTCTGACGAAAATGGGGCGTGAGAAAACCGGGCGGTGAGTGTTCTTCACCGCCCGGTTTTTGATTGGCGACGAATACGAACCCGGCTTCGTCGCCTACAGGTAAACTGGGGGGATCATGCTCGATCAGGATTTTTCCGCACATATTCGCGCGCTTCGCGCAACCTACGCAGACATCGCGGAGGTGACGGATCTACCAAAGCTCGATCGAGAGATTGCCGAGCTTGAGCAGCAGGCAGCAGCCCCTGATCTCTGGGATGATCCGGAGGCCGCGCAGAAGGTCACGAGTGGGCTTTCGCATCGCATTGCCCGGGTGAAGCGGGTTCGAAGCGTTGAAAGTCGGATCGACGACCTCGAGATACTCGCAGAACTCGCGGAGTCTGAAGGGGATGCCGAGACAGAGTCTGAAGTCATGGCTGAACTTGCCGCGCTCGAGTCGCAGATGCAAGAACTCGAGGTTCAGACCTTGCTGTCAGGCGAGTACGACGAGAACTCGGCGGTGGTGACGATCCGCTCGGGAGCTGGCGGTGACGATGCAACAGACTTCGCAGAAATGCTCATGCGTATGTACCTGCGCTGGGCTGAGGATCGTGGGTTTTCAACGAAGGTGCTTGATACGTCGTATGCGGAGGGGGCCGGAATTAAGTCGGCGACGTTTGAGGTGGATGCCCCCTACGCGTTCGGCACGTTGTCGGTTGAGGCTGGCACTCACCGGCTCGCTCGCATTAGCCCTTTCGGGTCGGCAGACAAGCGGCAAACAAGCTTCGCTGCGGTCGAAGTGATTCCGTTGCTTGAGGAAGCGACCGAAGTTGAGATCCCAGAGAACGAGATTCGCGTCGATGTTTTTCGGTCGAGCGGGCCCGGTGGCCAGTCGGTGAATACGACTGACTCGGCCGTGCGCATCACTCATATTCCGACCGGAATCGTGATCTCGATGCAGAATGAGAAGAGCCAGATCCAGAACCGCGCCGCTGCGATGCGTCTGCTTCAGGCTCGGCTTCTGCTCATGCAGCGTGAAGAGGAAGCCGCGAAGAAGAAAGAACTTGCGGGAACCATCACTGCGAGTTGGGGAGACCAGATTCGCTCGTACTTCCTCTACGGTCAGCAACTCGTGAAAGATCTTCGCACTGGGTTCGAATCGACACAGCCAGATGCGGTCTTTGACGGAGACCTCGACGGGTTCATAGCCGCCGGCATCCGCTGGCGCTCGCTTAATAAGTAATCACAGGCAAACTCACAGGGTTCGCGACAAAGCGTGAAACCCGCGCGCGCCTGAGCGTGAACTCGCGAAACGACGCGTATTCTCGGTTGCGTCATGATCCTCTTTGAAAACGTCACCAAGAAATATCGCGGCACCCAAAAGCCCGCGCTCGACGCCGTCAGCCTTCAGGTCGACCGCGGTGAGTTCGTGTTCATTGTGGGCGCTTCGGGATCCGGTAAATCTAGCTGCCTTCGTCTTATCCTGCGTGAGGATCAGCCGACATCCGGCCAGATCCACGTCGCGGGCCAAGACCTGAGCAAAATCTCGTCACGCAAGGTGCCGTACTTTCGGCGCGGCGTCGGAACGGTGTTCCAGGACTTTCGATTGCTCGCAAACAAGACCGTGTTCGATAACGTCGCATTCACGCTGCAAGTGATCGGCAAGTCCCGCGGCTTCATCCAGGAGGCCGTGCCTGACACCCTGGAGATGGTTGGCCTCGCGGGCAAGGCGAAGCGCTACCCGCACGAACTTTCGGGCGGTGAACAACAGCGCGTGGCGATTGCTCGAGCAATCGTCAACAAGCCCGCAATTCTGCTTGCAGACGAGCCGACCGGAAACCTCGATCCGGCAACGAGTCTTGGCATCATGCAGCTACTCAAAGCGATCAACGCTTCGGGAACCACCGTCGTCATGGCTACGCACGAGGCAACATTCGTGGACATCATGCAGCAGCGAGTCATCGAGCTCTCGCAGGGCGTCATCGTGCGAGACGAAGTCGGCGGGGGATACGGGCAAACCGCTTCGATTCCCGTCGCGGAGCTTTCGGAGGAGGGCGCTCGTGTTCTGCGAACCACCGAAGCGGTGGTTCGGTCGGCGCTCTCACCAGAATCTGACGTCGTTCCTCAGGGCGACGCGCCGGGTACCTCCGCGGCTCCGCCAACGGTTGACGCCGAAGCCGAGAAGCGGATCCCGTCCTTCCTTGAGCAGGACCAGGACCAGAAAGCGGCCGATCAGGAGGAAAGCCCAGTTCAGATCGTCGAATCTGGTGGGTTCGCCGAGCGACTCGGCCTGAGTGAAGACGAAGATCATGGGAATGTGGGGCCGGTTCGATGAGGTTTAGGCTCGTACTCGGCGAGGTATGGAACGG
>JBEBUJ010000094.1:0-7272 GCA_040393365.1 Leucobacter denitrificans | reverse complement strand
GTGCACAACGGCAACCTCACGAACACTCGTGAACTCACCGCAGAGCTCTACAACGTTGATCGTCGCCATCTGAATACTCACTCAGACACCGAGCTGCTGCTCAACGTGCTCGCGAACGAACTGCAGACAAGCATTGCCGGCCTTTCGCTCGATGAAGAACAGGTATTTGAGGCGGTGACACGTCTGCATGAGCGAGTCGAGGGATCGTACGCGGCGATCGCGCTCATCGCAGGGTACGGCCTCATTGCGTTCCGCGATCCACACGGAATTCGCCCCCTCGTGCTCGGTCACCGCACCTCAGATACAGGCAAAGACGAGTGGGTCGTTGCCTCTGAGTCGCTCGTGCTCGAGTCGGGTGGATACGAGATTGTTCGCGATGTCGAGCCCGGCGAGGCCATTCTCATCACGTCTGACGGCACGATGACGTCGCGCCAGTGTGTGCCAAACCCCGAGCTTGTTCCGTGCGCGTTCGAATACATTTACCTCGCCCGGCCAGACTCGGTGCTCAGCGGCATCTCCGTGTACGACGCAAGGCTTCGCCTCGGAGATGTGCTCGCGGAGCAGATCAGGGCCGAGCTTCCCGACGTCAACATCGACGTGGTCATGCCGATTCCCGATTCGGGCAGGCCGAGCGCAATGCAGCTCGCTCGCAGGCTTGGTGTCGAATACCGCGAGGGGTTCTTCAAGAACCGCTACGTCGGCCGCACCTTCATCATGCCCGGCCAGTCGGTGCGCAAGAAGAGTGTGCGCCAGAAGCTCAATGCGATGAGCGTCGAGTTCAAGGGCAAAGATGTGCTGCTCGTCGATGACTCGATCGTTCGTGGCACGACGTCACGCGAGATCGTCGAGATGGCACGCGCCGCGGGAGCACGGTCTGTGATTTTTGCATCGGCCGCTCCCCCGGTGCTTTTCCCTCACGTGTACGGCATCAACATGCCGTCGCGGCAAGAACTCATTGCGCACGACCGTACTCCAGCAGAGATTGCCGAGATTCTCGGTGCGGATCACTTGGTCTACCAGACCGTCGAGGGCATGAATCGTGCGATTCTTGACGGCCAAGACGTGGTGAAGTCACTCGAGGCGAGCTGCTTCACCGGCGAGTACATCAGCGGCAATGTCGACGAGGAGTACCTCAGCTGGGTCGAGGCCACGCAGACGAGCTAGGCAGGGAAAAGTAAGGTCTCCGGCCTGGGCGCCACTAAGGTCAGCACCCAGGCACACGGAAAAGGATCCGCCAGAAACTACTGTGCCGAGAAGATACCCGTGAGCAATCGCATGGGGTTCGCATGCGTGATCTGGTCAATCGTAGAATCTGAGACGCCCGCCTCTCGAAGAAGCCGCGCGAAACCGACAACCGTCCATGAATACCCGAGCCCACCGCGAATCTTCAGGTCGGTCATGTGGCATCGGTCGCTCGATATCAAGAGTGAATCCAACCACCCGTCATCGAGCAGGCGCAACAGCATCTCGACTCGCAAACTGTCGGGCATGAGATGTTCACGACCGCAGGTATCAAACTGGAGGTAGACCCCGCGGTTGAGTAGAGACGTGAGGTACGCGTGGTCGAGGAACGTGTCGACGTGACCGATCGCGATGCGTTTCGGATCGACGCCTTCTTCTTCAAGAATGTCAACCTGGTCAACCCCAGTCGGGTACATGAACGCGTGTGTGGTCAGCGCGGCGCCGGTAGCGTTTGACGCGCGTGCAGCCGCCCGCAGCACTCGTTCCTCAGCGGGTGAGAGAGTATCGCCATGAGTCCCGATCTCACCGATGACGCCCGCCTTCACGCGACGGCCGTCGGCGAGAAGCACTCCCTCTTCAATTTCTGTGATCATCTCTTCAGCGAGAGTTGCCGCCGAGGTTTCAAACACGCGATTCGGGTAATAGGGCTCGAGGTACCACCCAGTGCCCATCACAACGTGCACGTTGGATGCCTCTGAAATTCGCACGAGACCTTCTGGGCTCCTGCCGAGATCGCGCAGAGTCACCTCGACCAACGCGTGCTGCGTGTTCGGCATTGGAGGGAGCTCCTCATTCCAATACCCGAGTTCGCGAATTGCGAGTTCGGGGTTGTTGAAGACGTGATTACGGTCACCAGTCACCCGACTAAAATCGCAGAGCAAATGCTCATGCGGCAACACTCTGTCAATACGCTCTGGTTCGATATCACCGAGCACGGTACGGAGTTTCATACCTCTCCTCTCACACGGGGTGCCGGGCCGCTACAGCCGCTGTCTCGCCTACGCCGTAGCGACGTGCAACACACTGTCAAAGCCATTCTCGAGCGACACTGCGACGCTGGTGCGCGGATTCACAACTTGACACACGTTCACATTCAACAACAATCCAACAATCAGGTATGCCTCCTCAGGCGTGATGTTGTGATGCGCCGCGAAGCGTGCCACGCAGTACGTAGTTGCCTCGGTCAATGCCTCTTCAACCGAGTCTCCTATACCGATCACCCAGTGCTTACCCTCACTGTCGCGGACCGTCGGAAGAATCTGCTCTTCAGCGGGAATGTGGTGAAACTTGACCGAGACATCGGCGCCCGTCTCGGCCCCGGTGCCGCAAATCTCGCCATCGCCGATGGTCACGTGCACATCACCAGCGAAGAAGCCGCCGCCGTCAACCTGAGCCGTCAACCACACAGTCGCCCCGATACCAATGCCATGGAAATCGAGATTGCCACCGTGATGGCCCAGAGAGCGCGCGAGAATCGGTGCATTCGGAAGAAGTCCCAGAGCCCCGATATGCAGTTTGCGTGGCGCAACACCGATTGCAGGACTCGATGATCCGCGCGGCCGAATCTCGAGCAGTTCAGAATCAAGCTCTAGCACCCGGAACGCAGGCTGAGGAATGAGCCCGAGTCCCGGCCGCGTCCACGTATACGCACGGGGGTCTGGAACAATGTTCAGTATCTCGATACCGACAGTATCCCCCTTGCGAACGCCATCGATGCGAATAGGGCCTGCGACGGGGAAGAACTCATTCGGGTCCAGGTCGCTGTACGCTACGGAGGCGTTGACTTGCCCGCCCGATGAGTCGATCGTCCGAATGGAGATCGACTCACCGGGCTCGACCGGAGTCGACATAGATAGGGACGAATCGAGTTCCCTCACATACCCGTGCGAAATTGACTGCAGGGTTTCACCGATCATCGGGTTGGCTCGCTGTTGATCTCGACGACACTGAGACGGCTATTCTCTGAGACATTCCATTTATCCATGATCTCGTCGTAGACACCTTCGTCCATGAGGTGTTGGATCGCAGCCGCGATGGCGTCGCGCAGTTGGGTGTTGTCTTTGTGGAAGCCCCACCCATAATTGTTCAACAGGTACCCCTCACCAGGCACAACCTCGATACCCTTTGCTGTTCCCTCTTGCAGACCGAACTCAGTCACAATCGGGTTCGCAATGGTCGCGACGGCCCGTCCGGTGGAGAGCCACAGGAGCTGATCAGCTGTGGTCGGTGCGATGAGTACGTTGATCGGGCTATCCCCACACTCTGGCTGGAACTCTTCAAAAAGCTCAACCATCATGCTGCCCTCAAGCGTTGAAACATCTTTGCCGCAGAGATCTGGAAGATCCTTGATGCCGAGGGGGTTACCCTCTGCGACGACAATGTTGTTTGCCGAGACAAGGTTGTCGACGAAGTCAATCTGTTCCCGCCGCTGCTCGGTATCCCACATTGCCTCACTGAGCATGTCATGACGCTTCGTCGTCACACCGGTGATGAGTCCGCCAAAATCGGCCCGGGACCATTCAATTTCAACGCCGAGCACGGCAGCAACCTCAGCCGCAAGATCAGGATTGATGCCGACGATCGTATCTGAGTCGTCAACAAACTCATACGGAGCCTGGGAGGGATCAGTGACGACCGCAATGGAGTTCTTCTCGAGAATTTCATCGGGGAGCATGTTGCGAATTTCTTCGACTACCTTGGTGGAGTCGATCGGTTCGCCGGTGCTCTCAGCGGGGGCGCCGGTGCAGGCACTGAGCGTGATGCCGGCCAGTGCTGCGAGTGCGACTGCGAGATACCCTCGTCGTTGATGGGTCATTGTCTTGCCTTTCTTCGAATGTATGAAGGATTTGAACGGATGTGGTTAGATCACTCGACTCAGGAATCGTTGCGTGCGTTCCTGTTTGGGGTTGTCGAGCACGTGTTCTGGAGGTCCGATCTCGACGATCACGCCCTGTTCTAAGAACGCAACCTGGTCACACACTTCGCGGGCGAAGCCAATCTCGTGCGTGACGACGATCATCGTCATCCCCTCACTGGCGAGCGTGCGCATGACCTCGAGAACTTCGCCAACGGTTTCGGGGTCAAGTGCGGATGTCGGTTCGTCGAACAATATGAGCGCAGGTTCCATTGCGAGCGCACGGGCGATAGCGACACGTTGCTGTTGTCCACCAGAGAGCGAATCAGGGTATGCGCTGTGCTTATCTGCGAGGCCGACCTTCTCAAGCAGGTCGAACGCACGCTGTTCGACCTGCTTCTTGTTGTGCCCGAGCACCTCGACGGGAGCAATGGTGATGTTCTCAAGAACGGTGAGATGGCCAAACAGGTTGAAGTTCTGGAATACCATCCCGATCTTCGCTCGACGCTTCGCGACGACGCTTGGCCGCAACTCGTATGCTTTCGATCCTTCTCGCCGGTATGCGACTCGTTCACCGTTGACAAGGATGTCACCAGAGTCGAATGATTCAAGGTCGTTGATGCATCGAAGAAAGGTGCTCTTTCCAGACCCGGAAGGTCCGATAAGTGCCGTCACTGTGCCTGGTTGCACTTCAAGGCTTACGCCCTTCAGCACTTGGTTCGAGCCAAAGCTCTTTCGCACCTCAACTGCCTGGACCATCGGGCGCTGCTTCATTGGCGTGTCGTGTGGTGCGCTCATCGTGATTCTCCAACTTGTGTCAGGCGTTTGAACAGGCTCCGGTTTGCGCTTGACTTCGCACCGCCACCGCTTCGCCCCGCGTACTTCTGCTCAAGACGCGACTGCAAGAAGGTCGACACGGTCGTGAGCACGAGGTACCAGATGCACGCGACGATGAGCAATTCCATCACGAGGTAGTTACGTGAATAGATCATCTGCGCATTGGTGAGGAGATCTCGAGCAGAGATCACCGAGACAAGTGATGTGACCTTGAGCATGGCAATGGCTTGGTTGCCTGTCGGAGGGATCACCATACGCATGGTTTGCGGAAGGATGATCTTGCGCATCATCTGTAACGGCGTGAATCCAAGGGCAGCAGCAGCCTCTCGCTGTCCTTTCGGAACGCCAAGAATACCGCCGCGAATAATCTCGGCCATATACGCGCCCTCATTCAGGCTGAGGCCAATCAGAGCCGCAAGGAACGGGGTGATGAGCGTGTTCGTGTCCCACGACACGAAGCCCAAGCTGATCGTCGGGAACAGGAACGCCAGGTTAAACCAGAAGATGAGCTGGATGAGTTGCGGCGTTCCGCGAAAGAACCAGAGATAAAAGTCTGCGAGAAGCGTCAAGACTTTGTTCTCGGAGAGCTTCATCAGGGCGAGGACGATCCCCAACACAATACCGATTGCAACGGCGAGCACTGTCAGCTGCACCGTAAGCCACACACCCTGAAGAATGATCGGGTCGAACAGGTATCGACCGACAGCGCTCCACTGCAGGTTCTCACTGGTGATGAGCGTGTAAACGAACCCAATCGCAACAACTGCAGCGAGACCTGCGATCACCATGCGACCGTAACGCTTCAGCGGAACAATTTCGAGGGGCCTGATCTCAAGCCCGGACGTCAACAGCCCGGGATCTTTCGGGGGCGATTCTGCTTTCAATGTGTTTCCTCTGCATCGGGCCCTACAGCGTGGGCATCGTCATCATTGACGCACACCATGAATATGACGAGGCAAATTCATAGTTACGTTCACTGTTAGCAATACTGTAATTAATTTGAAGAAGATCTTCAAGTCAATTCGCAATTAATGCCTCTCAACCGTAGGCCAGCCACGGGAAAATGAGAAAAATGTGCTGATATTACGCCAAAGTTCACTGCTATCGGAAAAGTATCGATACGATACTGCTTAAGAAAACTGTAAATGCTACTTCATCATCTACTCAAGGAAGAACGGGTGATACACCGCGATGTCCACGAATTCGAAAGAGCTCGACGCAAGCGAACTCGGCGCACGGATCCGAGAGATTCGCAAGATGCGTCGTCTATCTCAAACTGAACTCGGCCGAATCGCCGGGGTGAGCGCAAGCTTTCTGAGTCAACTGGAGCGGGGCGCCTGCAGCGCTTCATTTGGCACACTACGCGAGATCTCGGCGGGCCTCGGGGTGTCTTTAGGGGAGCTGTTCGATGAGGAAACACCGATTGGCCCTCGCGTGGTACGTCACGGCGAGCGCCCTCAACTCATCGATGGTCCTGCAAGAAAGTACATGCTGAGCCCGCACCCACTTAGCCACATGGAAATTTTCGCTGGCGAGTTTGATCCGGGAGCTTCGACGGGCGATGAGCCGTATCGCCACGGAGACTCGCAGGAGTTCCTCACGGTTATCCGCGGCAATGTCGACGTGCAAATTGATAGCCGCTCGCACATCCTCTTCGCGGGTGACACCATTGAGTACCGCAGTTCGCAGCTGCACCGAACGGTCAACGTTGGCGACACGGTCGCCGAGGTGCACTGGATTGTGAGCCCAGTAACTGTTGACTCCCGTGGCGACGGTGAGGAGCACTGATGAACCGCGACGAGACGGCAACTTCTCTCGGAGTAACTGACGGTCCTGCCTCTGTTGCCATGAGTCAGTGCATACAAGCAAACGGGCTACTCTTCACGTCAGGTCATACCAGCAACAAGCTGGGTACCGTGGGCGACGATCTCTCGCTTGACGAGGGCCGAGAGGCCGCGAGAGAAGCAGTACGCAGACTACTCTTCTCTGTTCAGCAGGAGCATGGCACCCTCAACGGCCTCTCAGTGATACAGCTTTCGGTCTTCATCAACTGCACCTCAGACTTCACGAATCATGGTGACATCGCCAATGCGGCGAGCGAACTCATGCAGGCGGTGTTTGCAGACGAGAGACGCCCCACACGAAAAGCGCTCGGGCAGGTCTCGCTCCCACGTGGGGTCGCTGTTGAAGTCGACGCGGTGTTCGTCTCACACATGTGATTCACCCTCCGGTTGCAGAGCCCGTTTGGTTGAGGTTCTTATCGGTCAGCGCCACGGGTTGTGGATCGATCAGGATTCGCGTAACCTCTTCGACGTGAAGAAGTAACGCAATTCCCGTTC
>JBEBUJ010000093.1:0-7371 GCA_040393365.1 Leucobacter denitrificans | reverse complement strand
TACGGGCACTAGCACCTCAAGCTAGCGCGTCTACCAATTCCGCCATCCGCGCGAACGTGTGCTCCGGATCTTCCCGGGCAACAGAGAATAACTTAGCACGGAATGCTGAGTTGCTGCGAATCGTATCGAGCTTCCGCGAGTGTCGCCGAATGCGTGAGCACGTGAGGCACGAAACTCACGCTCCGACCGCGCCCCGGGGCCCACACGTGGCTCAGGGTCTCAGCCTGTCGCGCAGCATGTCGATCCGCTTCTGTATCTGTGTCACCGACGCCTGCCCGACAGCCGGGCCGCCACACGCGCGCCGCAGTTCATTGTAAATATCCTTGTGCGGTTCACCGCTCACCCGCGCGTACATGCCGACGAGCTTACTCAGCAGTTTCCGTTGCTCACCGAGCGTACGGTGGAGCGCATCAGGTGCCTGTGAGCGTTCGGGCGCGTGTTCGAGAATTCCCTGCCGTGTCGCGCTACGTTTCGCCTGACGCGACTGACGCTGCTGGAGGAGAGCGCGCACCTCTTGGGGTTCGAGAATTCCGGGAAATCCCAAGAAATCGAGCTCTTCTTCGCTCTCTACCTCAGCATATCCACCAAACTCTGCACCATCGAAGACCGCCCGGTCGAAGTGTGCATCCGATTCAAGCGCCTCATACTTGAAGCCGTCTTCCACGAGCTCTGACGACGCTGAATCCTCACGTTCTGCGGCCTGCATGAGCGCAGCTTCGGCATCCCACATCTCTTCGGCACTCTTCGGCCCCTCGAGAACGTGATTGCGCTCTTTCTCGAGCTGTGCGGCGAGCTGCATCAGCGGCGGTACATTCGGAATGAAGACCGACGCAACCTCGCCCCTTCTCCGTGAGCGCACGAACCTGCCGATCGCCTGGGCGAAGAAGAGTGGCGTTGACGAGCTGGTGGCGTAGACACCTACCGCGAGCCTCGGAACGTCAACCCCCTCCGAGACCATGCGCACCGCAACCATCCAGCGGGAGTCGCCGCGAGAGAACTCGTCGATCCGCGCCGACGAGCCGGCATCATCCGACAGAATGAGTGCGACCTCCTCTCCTGAGATCGTTGCGAGCATCGTCGCATACGCCTTCGCCGCCGCATGGTCAGTCGCGATGACGAGGCCCCCTGCGTCTGGAATGTGCGAGCGCACTTCGGAGAGCCTGCGGTCTGCGGCCCTGAGCACCTTGGCGATCCAGTCACCCATCGGGTCAAGCGCGGTGCGCCAAGCTTGCGAGGTGACGTCCTTGGTGTTTCCCTCGCCAAGCCGGGCCTCCATCTCCTCGCCCGCTGAGGTCTGCCACCGCATCTTGCCCGCATACACCATGAAGATCACCGGGCGAACGATGCCATCGGCAAGCGCACGCCCATAACCATAGTCATAGTCGGTGAGCGAGATGCGTGATCCATCACCCTGCGGCGCGTACTGCACGAACGGGATCGGTGCCTCGTCAGAGCGAAACGGGGTGCCGGTGAGCGACAGCCTGCGCTTGGCCGAACCGTACGCTTCACGTATTGCGTCGCCCCAACTCAGGGCGTCACCGCCGTGGTGCACCTCATCAAGGATGACCAGGGTATCGGCGTGCTCAGTGAGACGACGGTGTTGCACCGGCTTCATTGCGACCTGCGCATACGTCACCACCACACCGTGATAATGACTGCCATATGCGAGACCGTCGCTGTTCGAGTATCGCGGATTGAGTTTAATCCCTGCACGAGCCGCGGCATCTGCCCACTGCACCTTCAGGTGTTCTGTGGGGGCCACGACGACGATTTGCGAGACAGTGTGGCTGCCGCGCAGCATCGCGGCAAGGCGGAGCGCAAACGTGGTCTTGCCCGCACCGGGGGTTGCCGACGCGAGAAAGTCTCGCGGTTCTTGCTCGAAATAGAGGCGGATCGCCTCCTCCTGCCATGCCCGGAGGCTCCCCGCAGTGCCACGTGCCGCACGGTCAGGGTATGCGGGCGGAAGATGTTCGGCAGCGAAGGTGCCCGGAATGGGCCGCTCTTCTTCTGCCAGATCAGTCACAACGTTCTAGAATACCCGTGAAAGCTTGAGTGTGTCTCACTGCGTGGTGGCTGCGTTGCACGCAGTTGACACAGCAATTACCGACCTTCATACATAAGGAGCCAAGCAGGGTGCCCGGAGAACTACAGAGCCAGATCGAGCTGCCGTGGTCGCGATTCGTCGCGATTGGAGATTCGTTCACCGAGGGACTTGGCGACCCGAATCCCGAGAGTCCCGGCGGCCTCCGTGGCTGGGCGGATCGATTTGCTGAGGTGCTCGCAACGCATAACCCGGACCTCGCCTATGCGAACCTCGCGGTAAGAGGCAAACTCATCCAGCAAATCACGGTCGAACAGCTGGGCACTGCGCTTGAGCTTCGACCCGACCTTGTCAGCGTGTGCGCGGGCGGCAACGACGTGATTCGCCCAGGCAGCGATCCCGACGCGGTCGCCGCAAAGCTCGAGCACATCGTTTCTGAGGTGCGAGCAGTCGGGGCGACAGTGCTGATTTTCACCGGCGTCGATGTCGCCTTTCAGCCCGTGTTTCGCTCGATTCGTGGCAAGGTCGCGATCTTCAACGAAAACGTGCGCAAGGTTGCGAAGCGGCACGACTGCTACGTGGTGGATCAGTGGGCGATCGAAGAACTCCAGGACAGCAGGTATTGGGCGGGCGACCGGCTCCACATGAACGCGCTCGGCCATCACACCATCGCGAGGGCCGCGCTCGAGACTCTCAACGTTCCGAATACGCTGGAACCCCTCGATCCGCCCGCGGTGCCGCAACAGAGCTGGCGTGCGGCTCGCAAGGAAGACGTGGTGTGGGCGCGCGAGCACCTCGTACCCTGGGTGATTCGACGGCTCAAGCACGTGTCGTCTGGAGACAACATTGCCCCCAAGAGGCCTGAGCCAAGTTCTCCCCTGCCGCAGCACGGAGCTTCGGAGTAGGCTTTCGGTATGTCGAACCTCACGAAGCAGCTTGCAGAGACGGTCACACAGTCTGGCGTACGCACGTCATACGGCGAACCAGTGGAGATGGATGGCACGGTTGTCATGCCGGTCGCTATCTCGGGCTATGGCTTTGGCGGCGGTGAGGGCGGAGGGTCAGGCCCAGAATCCACCGTTCAAGGCGAGGGCTCAGGAGGTGGCGGAGGCGGCCTCTCGGTGCCCGTCGGCGCCTATGTCACCCGTGACGGGTACACCAGGTTTGAGCCGAACATCATCGCCCTGCTCACAGTCGCGGTGCCTTTTGTGTGCGTCTCGGGGCGCGCACTCGCGCGTGTCATCCGCGCGCTGAAGCGCTAGCGACCTGAGCGCTTACCCTCCGCTCGTGATGTCGTTCTCACTCCAGGTGTAGGGCTCGCGCGGCAGTCTGAGTGGATCGAATCGCTCAAGCAACTGGGCCATACTCGGGGTCTCACCCGGGCCTGCAAGATCGAGGGTGCGCGCAAGCATGGCTCGCACCGCATGCGGCTGAACCCCAGCCCCCTCAAGATCCTGCAGCGTCACGGTGCCATCTCGCTTTGCGAGCCGCACTCCGCTCGGGCCGAGCACGAGCGGTACGTGAGCGTATTCAACGTCAGGTGGCGACGGCAGACTGAGTAGCCGCTGCAGCAGGATCTGTCGCGGGGTGGATGAAGCGAGGTCATCACCCCGCACGATCTGGTCCACTCCCATTGCGGCATCATCGACGACAACTGCGAGGTTGTAGGCGATCGCGCCGTCACCCCGCCGCAGCACAAAGTCATCAACCTCCCCCTGAGTCTTCCCGAGGATGAGGTCGGTAAACGTCGGTGCCACGGTGGCCCCTGAAACCCGCAGCCTAAGCGCAGGGAATCTCGGTGCGATCCGCGCGCGGGCCTCTTCGCGTTCCTTGTCAGTGCGATCACGACAGGTGCCAGGGTACGCGCCGGGCGGCGAGTGCGGAGCGGTGGGGGCGGCCAAAATGTCTTTTCTCGTGCACGTGCACTCATACACGAGTCCGCGCGCTTGCAGCGACCGGATTGCCTGTTCGTGGTCGCCACGCCGGTCAGATTGCAGTACGGGATCACCGTCCCAGTCGACGCCTATCGCACGAAGGTCGTCGAGCTGCGAATCTGCCGATCCTGCGTCACGAGCCCGATCCAGGTCTTCAATGCGCATAAGAAAGTCTCGACCGCTCGACCGCGCGAAGAGCCAAGCCAGGAGCGCGGTGCGCAGATTCCCGAGGTGCAAATCCCCGGAGGGACTGGGCGCATACCGACCAGCACCGATTGTTCGAGAGGACTCACTCATGCTTCAATCCTCGCATCGTCTGCGAGCGCTGATCACCACAGTGTCGATCGCCACAGTGCTCATCACCACAGTGCTCATCACCACAGTGCTCATCACCACAGTGCACCCAGTGCGAGGCCGCCGACTGCTAGCGCGAGTGCCGCACCAAACGTGCCGAAGGCATTTCCAAGCGCCGCCCAATACCGCCGCTCTCGAAGCAGTCTGACCGTGTCGAGGCTTGCGGTGCTGAACGTCGTATATCCGCCGAGCAGGCCGGTTCCGACCGCGGGCCAGACGAATCCTGCCCCGAGGAGCAGGCCGAGCACGAACGATCCAGTGAGGTTCACCACTGTGATCCCCCACGGAAACGAGAGTGTTCCAGGCCGGCGGCGCTGGATTCTGCGCGTGAAGAGACTGTCGATCCAGAATCTCGCGGCCGACCCAATGCCGCCGCCCAGCAACACAGCAATCGCGTCGAGCACTCCGTTAGTCATGATCGCGGTCTCCTCGCACGAGTCGTGTGCGCAGGGTCGTGCCGATCCACACACCGAGAAGCGTCGCAAGGAGGCCGCCGAGCACGGTCGCGAGCGCAAGTCCGAACGCAGCCCACCCAAGTCCCGTAAGCATGAGTTCGCCGACACCCACCGCGAACGCACTGTAGGTGGTGAAACCGCCGCAGATGCCGGTGCCAAGGAACAGTTGCAGGTTCGGACGTTTGCCGGCAAGCAACATCACAATTGCCCCGAGCGCGAACGCTCCCACGAGATTGATGCCGAGAATCACGAGGTGCTGGTTCGCTGAGATCGCCTCACCGAGCGCAAACCGAGCGAGCGTGCCGAGTCCCCCGCCGAGTGCCACCAGCCCGATCGCGCGCGGAGAAACCGCACTCGCTCCCCTGGTCGCTCGTTCCACAGCATCGATACTAACGCCAGGAGAGTGTTTCCTGTGTGTTCGCGAATCTCATGGTCTGGTCTCATAGTCTGATCTCATAGTCTGGTGGAATGACTGAACGTTGGAGAGATGTCGCGATGGCGGCCGGACTGGTTGCCGCGAACGGCACCACGAGACCAACCATCTTCGCAGAAATGAGCGCGCTGGCAAGCGAAACGGGCTCGGCAAACTTGGGTCAGGGTTTTCCTGATGAAGATGGTCCCGCGTGGATCCGTGAGCTCGCAGTTACGGCGATCCGAGCGGGTGAGAACCAGTACCCGCCGGGCCGAGGCATACGCTCGCTTCGGCAGGCGGTCGCAGGTCATCAATACCGGAACTATGGCATCTCGCTCGACACCGAAACTGAGGTGCTCATCACAGCGGGCGCTACTGAGGCACTCACCGCAGCGGTGCTCGCACTTGCGGGTCCTGGCGATGAGGTGCTCACGCTCGAGCCGTTCTATGACTCTCACGCCGCGGCGATTGCGATGGCGGGCGCCACCCATACGACCGCGCCGCTGCAGCCGTACGAGAACGGCTTTCGTCTCGATGTGCGTGCGCTTCGCGAGACAGTCACCGAGCGCACTCGGGTGATATTGGTGAACTCTCCGCACAACCCCACGGGCGCCGTGCTCAGTCGTGAGGAGCTCGACGCCATTGCGGGTGAGGCGACTCGGGTGAACGCCGTCGTGGTCACCGATGAGGTCTATGAGCATCTCACCTTCGACACGGCAGAGCATATTCCTATCGCGACACTTCCAGGTATGCGAAAACGTACGCTCACCATCTCCTCAGCGGGAAAGTCCTTCTCGCTCACGGGCTGGAAGATCGGGTGGGTGACCGGCCCTGCCGAACTCATTGAGGCGGTGCTCGCGATCAAGCAGTTTCTCACCTACTCCGGGGGTGCTCCGTTTCAGCCCGCGATCGCTCAGGCCCTCTCTGCGGGTGAGGGTGACATTTCAGATCTCAGATCACGACTGGAGCTACGAAAAGACCGGCTCATCACCGCGCTCTCCACTCTCGGCTTTCGCACTGTGCGGCCATCTGGAACCTACTTCGTCTGCGCAGATGCGACAGCGTTCCTCGACAAAGACGTACCTGATGCCGCAGCATTTGCGCGCTGGCTCCCCCGGGAGGTCCAGGTAGCTTGCGTTCCAGTGTCTGCTTTTTGTCGCGATGGATCAGAGACCGCGAGCCTCCTCCGCAATTGGGTGAGGTTCACGTTTGTCAAAGACGACGAGACGCTCGAAACTGCGATCCTGCGTCTGCAAGCGCTCGCTACGAGGAGGAGCTAGAACGCGAGCCCTCGACCGCACTCAATTATCAATAACATTGAGCGTTGCGTCGAGTCCATCTCCGACTAGGGTAAGCACGAACTGATCGTCATCCCCATCGTCTTCGATGTCACCAAAGTCCACGATCGTCATGCGAGGCGCCATGTCCATGGTGCACGCCCGCTCTTCAGTCACGAATCGGACCGTGCCGGCATTCCCGCTCGCCTCAGTCGAGTCGATCACAGGGAGACAGGTCGACGAACCCCAGGTGAGGAGCACGAGGGCATCATCTTCAAACCAGCCTGCAGACGGCGCATAGTCAGTCGCGTCACCCGGCGTTCCGGTGAGCGCACTATTGCCGTCGAGATCTTCATCTCCGGTAGCCAAACCGAGTGTCACGTTGAACCTTACGTCTCTTGTTGGGTCGACCCCCTCCGGTAGCCCGACGAGGCTCGCTCGAGGTACGAGATCCGCAGTACACGCCTGGTCTTCCTCTCCCTCGCTCAATTCCGCAGTGACAGTCTGCCCATCGGCGGTAATTTCTCCGGCAATAGGAACGCAGCTTGAGGAACCCTGAGTCACAATGGCGACCATGCGACCGTTATCGAGCCAAGCAACATCAAAGTCGAGATCATCGCCAGTGGTTCCGGGAGCTGTTTCCTCAGGTGTCGTTACCGGCTCTGAGCCGTTGTCGTCTGCAGGCGTGGCGCATCCCATCAGCAAGAAGGCTGAGGCAACGAGTGCTGTGGCGGCGGTCGAAATGCGGGTTATCGAGCTCATATGCCCAGATTACGCGATCCGCACCCACCTTGGTCATTGATCCATTGCTGCAGACCACCGAGGCTTACAGTACGAATATATTGGTGGATCCGACGGGATTCGAACCCGTGACCCCCTGCATGCCATGCAGGTGCGC
>JBEBUJ010000092.1:0-7490 GCA_040393365.1 Leucobacter denitrificans | reverse complement strand
CGTCACCGGCGGTGGCGGCGGAATCGGAGCGGCCACCGCCCGCCAGCTCAGCGAACAGGGGGTTCGCGTCGTGGCCATCGATCGCTCGCTCGAAGCCGCTGAGTCTTGCACAGCGTCCCTCACCGGTCACGGGCACGTAGCAGCAGCAGTCGACGTCTGCGACCGTGAGGCTGTGTTCGGCCTCGTTCAACGACTCGTTCAGGACGGGCATGAAATCGCGGGCCTGGTCAACTGTGCAGGCACCATCACACGAAACTCGGCCGCACAGTTTGACGTAGAGGCATGGCGCAAGGAGCTGGATATTCATCTCACGGGATCCATGCTCTTCTCCCAAGCAGCGTATGAACAGCTTGCGAGTAGTGGTGCTGGCTCGATTGTCAATGTAGCCTCGGTCGGGGCATTCCTCGGCTTGCACGGGCGCCTGGCCTACAGCACGGCAAAGGCGGGCATTCTGGGGCTCACTCGCACGCTGGCTTCGGAGTGGGGACGAGTTGGGGTTCGCGTAAATGCGGTCGCGCCAGGCTACGTGCTGACGCCAATGGTCGAAAGCGGGCTCAAGAACGGCACGTTGGACCAGTCAAAACTCGTCGATCGAATTCCGCTCGGTCGCCTCGCGGCACCGGATGAGATCGCTTCGGCGATTGTATTCTTGCTGTCCGGACATGCGTCCTACTTCAACGGTTCGGTCCTGTGCGCAGACGGTGGACTCACTGTCGATGGCAAGTTCGATTGAATCGTCATTGTGCTGATTCCGCGCGGAAGTGCCGGAACGTCAGCTTATGTGAAGTCCCCCGTTCACACGGATGCACTCCCCCGTGATAAAACTCGCCCCCGGAGACGCCAAGAATACGATGACGTCCGCAACCTCGCTTGCCTGCCCCAATCGTTGCAGTGGAGTATCCATTAGGATTTTCTCACCCTTCACATCCACGAGGCCCGCCGTCATCCGAGTTTCAATGACTCCTGGAGCAACGGCATTCACCCTCGTTTTCGGTGCGAGTTCGATGGCGAGGGTCTTGGTGAGGCCGAGAATCGCGCCTTTCGACGCTGAGTAGTGAGCGTGAGTCGCGGATCCACGGTCTGCCGCGATTGAGGTAAGTGTGACGATTGAGCTTCCGTCGGTGAGATATGGGGCCGCCTCTCGCAAGAGGCAGAAGACTGCATCAACATTGATGGCCATCGTCTTCGTCCAGGTCTCATCGGAGAGCTCGGTGAACGGTGCGTCAGTGTATATCCCCGCGCTGGGCACAACCGAATCAATTCCTCCGTACGTGTCGGTAGCAAACCGCACTAATTGCTGGATAAAACTTCTCTCGCTCACGTCACCGACAAACGGGTGCACACGACGCGCCGCAACAAGTGAGTCAAACCGGGCCAATGCCTCTGCGCCCGCGTCAGCTGCAACAACATTGAATCCCGCATCCACAAAGCGTTCTACGGTCTTCCCACCGATGCCACCACCTGCACCTGTGATAATCACGACCTTGTCGCCTGACGCCATCGTTACTGCCTCTCGTCTTCATCAAGCATCACCATGAGCTGGTCGCGGGTTTTTTCTATATGCCGCTTTACGATGGCAGATGCGACTTCCAAGTTCTTGTCTTTCATCGCTTGGATGAGCATACGGTGGTCCGAATGGGCCGACTGAAAATTCTCGCTATCGCGAACCTCAGCAAAGCGTCTTCGGTAGTGCTGTGTGGTGTTCCAGAATCTCTGCACGAGGTCAGTGATCAGCGGATATTGCACACCACTGTAACTCTTGAGGTGGAATTCCCGGTCTGCTTGCAGGAACGCTTCCACGTCCTGAGAACTCTCCATACGAGAGGCGAGAGACTCAAGTTCAGAAAGAATCGCCGGATCTACATTTGGGATGCTCTGCTGAATCGCAAGGGGTTCGACGGCCGCCCGGAGCGTATATATCTGCTCCAGCTCAAAACGATCAACTGTTGCAACCCGCGCACCTTTATGGGGTTCGATGGTCACGAGTCCTTCGGTCTCGAGAACGCGGAGCGCCTCGCGCACAGGGAGTCTGCTCAACTGGAAATCCTCCGCGACGTCTTCTTGTCGAATTCGTTCTCCGTGCGAATAACGCCCCTCAAGGATCCGCTCCCTGAGCGCATTGACGACGTTGAGGCTCGCGACCTGCTGCGACTTACCCCCAAGCGTTTCCATACTTTGTTTTTTCAAATTCTCTCGGTTCCCCTCAGTTCTGATCCTTCGGACATACGACACCACAGCCACCACTTCGATGACAACCGATCAATTCATGAAACATAATTTCAGGTCATCGAATACCTAATTGTATCCAGCACTAGGCTCTCAGTTGTAGAAATTTTCGGATACATAATGCCCTTTATCAAGTCATTCAGTACAAAAACTCCCTCTCACCCACACCATCGAGCACGAGAGGACTGCGAGCCTAAGTGCTTGTTTTGGATCCAAACTTATGCAACACTTCTATACGGAACGTCCTAGCCTTCAGGGTTGAAGAGGACGCAAACACTTTGCTTGTTGAGGGCACAAGCCTGCGCATTTGAAGAATGGTGGACGATGGAAAAACACTTTGCGACGCTTACGGATCATCGGGTAATCGTGACCGGAGGTAGCCGCGGGATCGGTCTGTCGATAGCGCGAGCAATGGCTACCTTCGGCGCGCGGGTTGCACTGGTCGCTCGCACGACCAACCAATTGGAAGCCGCCACAGAATCGATTCCTGGTGCCGCTGGCTTTGCATTCGACGTATCCGACTTTGAGCACTTACCGACACTCGTCAATCAAACAGAAGAGCGGCTTGGGGGACACATCACGACCGTAGTGCACGCAGCCGGAATTCAGTCCCGCCAGAAGGCAGAAGACTTCGATCTCAAAGAATGGCGCCGAGTAATCGACGTCAACCTCGTTGCTCCGTTCGCATTGAGCCAAGAAATTGGAAAGCGGCAGCTCGAAAATGGAGTGGAGGGCCAGCATATTTTTATTGGTTCGCTCACTAGCTTTATTTCAATCCCCGAAATTTCTGCATATACGGCCTCAAAATCGGGCATTCACGGGGTCGTACGTAGTCTCAGCACCGAGTGGTCCAAGGCTGGTATTCGCGTAAACGGAATTGCTCCGGGCTACATTCGCACTGAACTAACAGAGGCAGTCTTTACGGACCCCGAGCGGGCGCGGACAAACCTCAACCGGATTCCAATGGGACGTTTCGGTGAGCCAAGCGACATCGCAAATGTGGCAGTCTTCCTTGCTTCTGAGCAGTCGCGCTACGTCACCGGCCAGATGCTACCGGTCGACGGTGGGTGGCTCGCCGCATGAGCGCTGAATATGACGTCATCATTGTTGGCGGAGGGATCGTGGGCCTATCGACAAGCTATGAAATTCTACAGCGCTACCCACACTTACGCATATTGCTTCTCGAGAAGGAATCAACTGTTGCGGTCCACCAGACGGGACATAATTCTGGAGTCATTCACAGCGGAATCTACTACACACCCGGATCGCTGAAAGCAAAGTTGTGCGTCGAAGGGGCGACAGCACTGTATGACTATTGTCGCGAGAAAGGCATCCCGTTCGAGCAATGCGGAAAGCTCATTGTTGCACGGAACGAGGATGAGGTTCCTCGACTGCGTGAGCTGTTCGAGCGTGCTCAACTGAATAACGTGCCGGGAGTTCGTTGGCTTGAAAGCAGTGAGATCTCCGAAGTTGAACCGTATTGCGTGGGTGCCGCCGCTGTCCACTCCCCATCGACTGGAATCGTCGATTACGCAGAGGTCTCGAGGCGACTTGCCGCAGACTTAGCCGCACACGGAGCTGATGTACGTTTCTCCTCAGAAGTCCGCCGTCTCACTCAGTCGAACGGCACGACATGTGTGGAACTCGTCACCGGCGAGACATTTAATTCCCGTCTCGCCGTGACCTGCGCCGGTCTCTGGGCTGACAAGCTGGCTCACGCTTCGGGCGCTCCACGCGACCCACAGATCTTGCCTTTCCGCGGCGCGTATCTCGACCTCGAGATTGACGAGCCCGAGAAATTCTTGCGTGGAATGGTTTACCCAGTTCCAGACCCTGAACTTCCGTTCCTCGGCGTTCACATCACGAGACACATTGACGGACGGGTTTCACTTGGCCCCACGGCTATGATTGCACTCGCACGGGATGGGTACGGGGCATGGGATTTCCGTATTTCTGATCTCTGGTCTATTGCGACGTGGCCAGGAAGTTGGCGCGTCTTGAGTTCGTTCTGGAAAACAGCCCTTTCAGAGCTCCGCTACCGCTTCAGTCGAAAAGCATTTATCACGGCATGTGCCGAATTCATGCCACAAATAACTCAGTACAAGGTGAAGAAAAGGTCTGTCGCGGGCATTCGAGCACAGGCCGTCAACCGCCAGGGCGTCATGGCAGATGATTTCATCATCTCAGAGTCCGAAGGTGTTGCTCATGTTCGCAACGCGCCATCTCCGGCCGCGACGTCAGCATTCGCGATCTCGCGATATCTTGCAGACAAGCTCGATTCCCAATTAGCCGCAATGAAAGACGCACCAGAGTCATCTGGTTCAGGCGTTGCCTAGAGAGTTCTCAGGAGGAACCACATGATCCATGAAATAACCCGATTCCTCGCACCGCGTGAGACTATCTCGGCCGTTGGCGGCGCGGAGCGACTGATTCGCGCCCTCAGCGACTGGGGTCTGAGTTCTGGAAATGTGCTCCTCGTCTGCGACAAAGTCGTCTACGACCTCGGCGTGAATACTGCCTATATCGAAGCTCTACGTACCAATGGTTTTTCCGTCACCGTCTTCGCGGAGATCGCAGGTGAACCAACCGACACACTCATTGAAGCAGCCATTGCAGCTGGGCGACAGGCCGCTCCTGACTTAGTCGTTGGGTTCGGAGGCGGAAGCGCACTCGACACGGCGAAACTCGTTGCTTACACCGTGAACTCCGGGGTCGATGTCGACTCGCTTCGCGGTGAAGTCCCGAGCATTGACAACTTCCCTCCGCTCGTTCTGATCCCAACGACAACGGGCACCGGGTCAGAAGCAACGCGAGTTGCGATGTATTCCCGTGACGGCCTCAAAACCGCAGTCGTCTGCAACCAATTCGTCCCGACAATCGCGCTACTCGATACCGAGCTCGTAGCAAACCTTCCAAAAGGTGTCGTGGCTGCAACGAGTCTGGACGCGCTCTCCCACAGCATCGAATCGATGATGTCGAACAACAATAATCACCTCACAAAGACTATGTCGACGCAGGCCGCACGCATCATTTTCCGTGCGCTCCCCGTGGCATATCATGGTGAGTCAATCGAGGCTCGAGGTGAGCTTCTCTACGCGTCTTACTTAGCCGGGCTCTCACTCAACGCCGCCGTCGTACTTGGCCACAGCATGAGCTACTCGATCGCAGCCCGACAGAATCTTTCTCATGGAGCTGGCTGCGCACTTGCTCTGCCCTACTGCATCGCATATAACGAAGGTGCGAACCCTGCACTCGATCAAGAGATCAGTGCAGGCGTTCTCGCTGAACCGACCTCTACATTGCGCGACGTTGCATTCGCCGTCCAGACGCTCACGGCGAACGTTGGCTTACCGACTAGCCTCGAGGAGATTGGAATGCCACAGTCTCTGGAATCTGAGGTAGCTGCGGAGATTGTAGAGTCGTTCCCCCGACCGAATAACCCCGTTCCACTTGATACTGCCAAGCTCGAGTCGCTCCTCGGGCATATGCGTCATGGCAACCTGGCCGCCGCCTTCAACTAGAGACGAGAGAGATCATGACAGACAACCCGAATCAAACCCCCGCCCTAGTAGCAGGAACGTGGGTCACGACCGAAGAATCGACTTCCGTTTACAATCCCGCCGCCAAGAATGATCTCGTCGGCGCCGTTCCCCGCCTGACGAAAGAGCAAGTCACAGATGCACTCGCATCAGCTCAGAAGGGTGCTGAAGTGTGGGCAAAGACTGGTGTCCTCGAACGCGGGCAGGTACTCCTAAATACGGCCCGCGTGCTTCGTGAGCGCGCAGAAGACATTGCACGCGTGATCGTCGCGGAAAACGGCAAGACAATCGCCGAGGCTACTGGTGAGGTCGAGAAGTCAGCGCAATTCTTCGAATATTACGGCGGAATGGGCCGAGACAAAACTGGCTATCTTCTCGCCGACGGTCGGCCAGGCACCCGCGCCGAGGTACGGTACGAGCCAGTCGGGACTGTGTTCGTCATTACGCCCTGGAACGATCCGCTACTGACACCCGCGCGAAAGATCGCACCGGCGCTCTTGACCGGCAACGCAGTGCTCATGAAGCCCGCATCCGAAACACCACTGACAGCAATCGCCCTCGCGAACGCGCTCGTAGATGCAGGGTTACCACTTACGGTATTCTCCACGCTCACAGGACGTGGCGCGGAGGTCGTCGACCCAGTGCTGGAGCAGCCTGATCTGATAGACGCGGTATCCTTCACTGGTAGCACCGAGATCGGCCTGCGCGTCCAAAGCAAGATCGCCGGCAAGAACATTCGAGTTCAAACTGAAATGGGCGGCAAGAACGCCTCTGTCGTGCTTGAAGACGCCGACATCGATCTCGCTGTGCAAACGATAATCGCGGGAGGTTTCGGACAAACTGGACAACGTTGCACTGCCACCAGTCGCGTATTAGTTCACAAATCTATTCTGAACGAATTCACGACCAAGCTTGCAAACGCAGCCAGCAGCCTCAAGGTGGGCCCGGGTCTCGAAACTACGACGCAAGTAGGCCCCTTGATTTCGCAGTCCGCCCGAGAATCCGTTCAGGGTTTCATCAATCGCGCGCAAGAAGACGGTGCTGAAGTAGTTTCGAGTGCCTCGTTGAGCAATGACCTGAGCAACAGCGGACATTTCGTCCCTCCGACCATCATCGGTAACGTGAGCATTGATTCTGAGCTTTGGCGTGAAGAGGTCTTCGGCCCGGTTCTCGCTATGACGACCTTTGATTCCTTGGAGCAAGCCATCGAAGAAGTGAATAAGTCAGAGTATGGTCTTTCAGCGGCAGTCTTCACCAAGGACCTTGCTTCGGCCTACACGTTTACCGACAACGTGCACACCGGACAGGTATCGGTGAACCTGCCGACTTCTGGATGGGATATCCATCACCCATTTGGTGGTTATAAGCTCTCAGGCTCGGGATATAAGGAACAGGGCACTGAGACGCTGAATTTCTACACTCGTGTGAAGACCGTGGCCATTCGAATCGGATCGTAACGGGCCTCTCGCGCGAGTTCCATTCACGCGTAACTGACTCCCCGGAAGTCGGACCCATGATGAGTTCGGCTCCCGGGGATTTCTGTGCGTGAAACTGCTTCCACGTAGCGTTGTTCGCTCAATCACCGCAGCATGCCCCGCTGTAGAAACCTCGACGCTGTTTGCCGGGCACAGCCATAAAGCAATGAGGTGGGGGGGGGGGGGGGGGGGCCCCCCCCACAACCCCACGAGTGGTACGCGGGGGGCGGACCCCCCCAAGCGGGGAATA